>NZ_JBRREB010000031.1:0-61742 GCF_056759995.1 Stenotrophomonas sp. STEN030
CCCGGCTCCATTCAGCTCTCGGCTACACCACGCCTTTACAGATCGAGCAGCAATATCAACAGGTCAGGAGTGTCCCCTGACTACCTTATCCATGGAATCCGGGGCAGTTCACTCTGACCCCGGTTTTGCCTTCAAGCAAAAGCCAGAGCCCGAGCGATTCCCCCTTCGCGGGAATGACGATCTGAAAGATTTCCGGGGTCAGAATGCGGGGTCGCATCGAAACCGCACTCTGACCCCGGTTTTGCCATCGCTGACAGTGCGCATGACTGCTGCCAGGACGAACAAGCCAGTACGCCCTGTGCCAGCGGTGACAGCTGCGACTGTAAGCAGCATTGCAACATGCTGCCCAGCGTCACGATGACGCGGCTTGCACCGATGCGTCATGCATTGGCGTCAATGCCAGCACTGCCCTCTCGCGACGACGTGGCCCCGGGCCAGCTCAACCGCCCTCCCATCGCCTGATTCCCGCGCCTTCTGGCGTCCGCAGATATCTGTGCCAAGGCCATCGCCCTGGTGCACCCTTGATCTGTTCAGGACATGCAGCGACGCATCGTGATGCGGCTGTGTGACCGGGAGTTCCACATGTCTTCTGATTTCCTTTCCGATTCGCGCTCGGTGCTGTCGCGACGTCGCTTCGTGCAAGGCCTGGCCATTGGCGGCGTCGTCGCCGGTGCCGGCTTGGCGCGTATTCCGCAGGCCTTCGCCGCCGGCAGCGCCATGGCGGTGCCGCCAGTTGAGCTGCGTGGTACCGAGCTGAGCCTTGCGATTGGCCGCTCGGCAGCCAACTTCACCGGCCGTACCCGCCCTGCCATCACCGTAAATGGCTCATTGCCGGCGCCAATCCTGCGCCTACGCGAAGGCGATACGGTCAACCTGCGCGTGGCCAATACGCTCACCGACGAAATGACCTCCATCCACTGGCACGGCATCCTGCTGCCAGCCAACATGGATGGCGTGCCGGGGCTGAGCTTCAACGGCATCGCGCCGGGCGAGGCCTACCAGTACCGGTTCCAGCTCAAGCAGTCCGGCACTTACTGGTATCACAGCCATTCGATGTTCCAGGAACAGGCCGGCCTGTACGGCGCGATGATCGTCGATCCGCTGGCACCGCCGCCGTATCACTTCGACCGCGAGCACGTGGTCATGCTCTCGGACTGGACCGACATGGATCCGACTGCGCTGTTCCGGCGCATGAAGAAGATGCCGATGCACGACAACACCTACCAGCGCACGGTCGGTGACTTCATGCGCGATGCGCGCAAGGATGGTCTGCGCGAGACGCTGAGCGACCGTGGCATGTGGGGCCGGATGCGGATGACGCCATCCGACCTGTCCGACATCAACGCCCACACCTACACCTACCTGATGAACGGCACCGCGCCGGCCGGCAACTGGACCGGCCTGTTCCGCAGTGGCGAAAAGGTCCTGCTACGTTTCATCAACGGCTCGGCGATGACCTACTTCGACGTGCGCATCCCCGGCTTGAAGATGACCGTGGTAGCCGCCGATGGCCAGTACATCCATCCGGTCAGCATTGACGAGTTCCGTATCGCACCGGCCGAGACCTTCGACGTCATCGTCCAGCCAACTGGCCAGGATGCCTTCACCCTGTTTGCGCAGGACATGGGCCGCACCGGCTATGCCTGCGGCACGCTGGCAACGCGCCAGGGCCTGCAGGCACCGATTCCGCAGATTGATCCGCGCCCGCTGTTGACCATGAGCGATATGGGCCACGACATGGGCAGCCATGGCGATCACGGTGCCGGCATGGAAGGTGGTTGCGGCGCCAACATGGGCGCCAAGGGCATGGAAGGTGGCTGCGGTGCAGCGATGGGCCACGGTGCCCATGGCGGCGGCGACAAGTCACCCAAGCACAAGCCCAGCGAAGCCGGCAACCCGCTGATCGACATGCAGACCGCGGCCACCGAGCCCAAGCTCGACGACCCCGGCATCGGCCTGCGCGACAACGGCCGCAAGGTGCTGACCTACGGCGCGATGCGTTCCTTGTTCGAGGACCCGGATGGACGCGAGCCCGGCCGCGAGATCGAACTGCATCTCACCGGTCACATGGAAAAGTTCGCCTGGAATTTCGACGGCATACCGTTTGCCGGCGCCGAACCCATCAAGTTGAACTATGGCGAGCGCATGCGCATCGTGCTGGTCAACGACACGATGATGCAGCACCCGATCCATCTGCACGGCGTATGGAGTGATCTGGAGAACGCCGACGGCGAGTTCCAGCTGCGCAAGCACACCGTTGACATGCCGCCAGGCACACGCCGCAGCTACCGCGTGCGTGCGGATGCGCTGGGCCGTTGGGCCTTCCATTGCCATCTGCTGTACCACATGGAAGCGGGCATGATGCGCGAAGTGAGGATCGACGCATGAAGACCTTCTCTCACTCGCTGTTGTTCATCGCCCTGGCCGCCAGCGGCAACGCCTTCGCGCAGGACCCGCATGCGGGCCACGCCGGGCACACCGCTGAAGCAAAGCCAGCAGTGGATCCGCATGCCGGGCACAACATGCCCAAGGCGAAGCCGGCCGATCCGCATGCCGCGCATCGTGGCCACGGTGAAAAGGCCAAGGCTGCAGATCCGCATGCCGGGCATGCGATGCCAGCTGATCCACATGCTGGTCATGCAATGCCCAAGGCTCAAGATCATTCCAGCCACGGCGCGGCAGCCGACCCGCACGCGGGACATGCGATGCCGGCCGATCCGCATGCAGGCCACAACATGCAGGGCAGCAATGCCAGCGACACACCGCGCGAACCGATCCCGACGCCGACCAAGCAGGACTTCGACGACGCCTTCCCGGTGTTGAAGCCGCATGCGATGGAGCACGCGCCGTCGTTCAACAGCCTGGTGGTGTTCGATCACCTGGAAGCCTGGGACAACGCCCATGGCAGCGGCCAGGCCTGGGGTATCGACTCCTGGTTCGGCAACGACATCAACCGCTTGTGGATCCGCAGCGAAGGCGAGCGCAGCGACAACGCGCTCGGCGACTGGTCGGTGGATGCGCTGTACGGCCATTCGATCTCGCCGTGGTGGGACGTGGTGGCTGGCGCTCGGCATGACAACAACCGTGAATCGCCGGACCTGACCCGCGCAGCCTTCGGTCTGCAGGGCATGTCGCCGTACAAGTTCGAAGTCTCAGCGATGGCTTACATCGGCGGACCGCGCAAGGCCGAGTTGGCCTTCGAGGTCGAGTACGACGTGCTGCTGACCAACCGGCTGATCCTGCAGCCGGTGGTGGAAGCCAGCATCGTTGCCGATGATGATCCGCGCCGCGGTGTCGGCAAGGGCCTGAGCAGCGTGGAAGCAGGCCTGCGCCTGCGCTACGAGTTCACCCGCAAGTTCGCGCCGTATGTGGGCTTTGTGCACGAACGCGCGTTCGGCAATACCGCTGATATGCACCGTGATGCCGGCGAAGGCGTGAGTGAATCGCGCTGGGTTGCCGGCGTGCGCTTCTGGTTCTGATTCGTAGTGATGGCGTCGCGTGCCGACGCCATCACCACTCTCCCTACAAGGAATACATTCGATGAAGTTCTTTATCCAGGCCGCACTGGTCGGCGTGATCTGCCTTGCCTCCGTTTCCATCGCGCAGGCCCAGCATGCCGGCCACGAGCATCACGCACCGGCTGCAAAACCTGCTGCAAAGGCACCGCAGGCTGATGCAGCGGCAACGTTCAAACGCTTTGATGCCAACAAGGATGGCTTCATCAGCCGCGAGGAGCTGCCCAGCGGTCACCCACTACTGCCGCACTTCGGCATGAGCGACGGCAACCGCGATGGCAAACTCGACGCCAGGGAATTCGAGCGCGGCCTGTCGATGCTGTGATGCCCTACCGCCGCATCGGCCAGCGGTCGGTGCGGCGAACTGCCCAAGGAATCAAGATCATGAAAATGCGTTCAAAACCGATGTTCTCGTTGCTGGTGTTGGCTGCCAGCACTCTGTTGATCAGCGCCTGCAATGCCAGTCCGTCGACTGCTGCTGTGGCAGCCGCAACGGCTGCTGTGACACCTGTGAAAGCTGTTGAAGCTGCGCCGGCCACCAAGGCCTTGCCGCTTGTGGTTGTGCACAAGGACCCGAACTGCGGTTGCTGTGGTGGCTGGGCCGAGCATATGCAGGCCGCTGGCTTCCCGGTACAGCTCAATGACACCAGCGACATGATGGCGGTCAAGCAGCGCTTGGGAATCGGTGACGGCATGATGTCCTGCCACACTTCCGAGATCGACGGCTATGTGGTGGAAGGCCATGTGCCGGTGGAAGACATCAAGAAGCTGCTGGCCGAGCGCCCGCAGGCGCGCGGGCTGGTGTTGCCGGGCATGCCGGTTGGTACACCGGGCATGGAGTCGCCGGATGGTTATCGCCAGGCGTTTACGGTTGCACTGCTGGGCAATGATGGTTCGTTGAGCGAGTTCTCAAAGCACGAGTAAGTCCACCGCAAAAATGATCGGAGTAAAGCCCCTCTCCCGTTTACGGGAGAGGGGTTGGGGTGAGGGGAAGCTTCTAGCTAAGCAAAGTCAAAAGCTCCCCTCATCCGCCCTCCGGGCACCTTCTCCCGCAAGCGGGAGAAGGGAGTGTCCAAAGCCGAAGCCGAAGCCAGAGCCAGAGCCAGAGCCAAGGCCAGAGCCAGAGCCAGAGCCGAAGCCGAAGCCGAAGCCGAAGCAACAGCAACTACAACTACAACTACAACTACAACGGCAACACCTGCAGACCTCCAACATCTGCAGCCGCGACAGCCAAGCTCTAGTTCACTCAGATCTTGAAGTCATCAAACGCAACCCGCTCATCCGCAACACCCAGTTTGCGCAGCAGCTGCCTGGTCGCCGCCAACATCGCCGGCGGCCCACACAGATAGAACTCGCAACCCGCCAGATCCGGATGCTGCTTCAATAGATCTTCATGCATCGCCTCATGCACTCGACGCGCGTCTGCCCCCTGCCCTGACCACACCGGATGCCAACTGAAGTTGGCATGCTCATGCGCCAGCTCCTGCATCTGCTCGACATAAGGGCAATCACGCTCGCCACGGGCGCCGTACCAATAGTGGATACGCTCGCCACCGCCCTCATCCAGACGCTGCTGGATCAGCGCACGTAGTGGCGCCATGCCCGCGCCAGCGCCAATGAATATCTTCTCGCGCTCGCTGCCACTGAGTGCAAAGTCACCGAACGGCCCGCTGTAGCGGACACGGTCGCCCTCACGCAGCGTATAGGCATAGGTCGAGCCCTTGCCCGGCGGATGCTTGCGATTCTCCTGCCAGCCGGGGCTGAAGCGGACCAGCAGCACCAGCCCGCCGTCCGCGTTGGACACTGGTGTTGCCAGCGAGTACGAACGCCGTACCGCCGCCTTGTTCTGCAAGGTCGCAGGCAAGGACAGTGCCTTCCAATCCTCGTCATGCTCGGCCGGATACCACACTGCACTGCGCGGCAGCTCGTACTCGGGCACGTGCAGCTGCAGATAGCAGCCAGACTGGAACTGTGCATCCGCGGCCTGCTCCGGGCGCAGATGGATCTCTCGCAGGAACGGCGTCACTGCGACGACCTTCTCGACGATGGCCCAGTGTTCGGTCCAAAGGCTGGCACCGCCGGCAACTTCGATCTCTACGTCTTCATCCACCTGCAGATTGCAGGCCAGTCGACAACCAACCTTGCGCTTCGCCTCAGGCACGTGCGCGCGATCGGCCGCCGTTGCCTTGCCCACGCCAGAACGCACCCGCACTTCGCATAGACCGCAGCTCTGCCCACCACCGCAGTTGGAAGGCAGATTGATGCCTTCGCGCGCCAGTGCAACATAAACGCTGTCACCACTGGCTACTTCAACCGTGCGCAGATGCGCGCCGCCCGGTGCGTAGACCATCAGCTGCCGACGCGACCGCCAGCGACGCGGGATGAACTCCTGCAGGTGAAAACTTGCGATCAACAACCACACGCCGGTCAGCGCCAACCATAGGCCGCCTATTCCAATGCCCACCACCAGCGGGTTGTTGAAATCGACCCGGCTGCTGTAATCCATGATGTGCAACATCCAGAAGATGTCGAACAACCGCCAGGTGGCGTTGCGGTGCTCCATCACCTGGCCGCTGTGCGCGGAGACGTAGATGCTGGTGTCCTGCGCATCGCTGAAGTCCACGCGCCACACCGGGTCCGGGTTGGCCCTGGTTTCCAACGTCTTTCCCAGATACTGCGGCGCAGCGGCAACACCATCGCCGGAATAGGCCGCATGTGCGACTTTCGCCGCAACAGCCGCATCAATGACGATGCGCTTGCCGTTCAGGGCATCGATGACCTCGGTGCCTTCCGGTGATTGCAGACGGTACACCGGCTGTTGCAGCAACCAGCCACTGTCCAGTGTTGCCGCCTCGCCCTTGGCTGCAGCCAGCGCCACGCTCGGCGACACTGCCGTGGCCGGCCACGCAGGATTGGCGACAGCTGCTGCTTGCTGGGCACTGCCTTCGATCTTGTCCGGATCAAGCAGGCTCATCATCAGGCCGCTGCCCAACCACACCACGAACTGCAGGCCGACGATCAGGCCCACCCACTTGTGCAGGGTCCGCATCCAGGGCGTCATGCGCTCCTCCGCTTGCCGAAGCTGTAGAACAACAACCAGATACCACTAAGCGCAAAAACCAAGCCAACAATCGAGGCAGCACGCAGCAAGGTGTTGTTGACGTCGGTACGGTTCTCGTAATCCATGATGTGCAACATCCACACGAAGTCGAATACTCGCCACAGGTCGTGTCGGCGTGCCAACAGCTCACCGCTGTCTGGTGACAGATACAGCGTGCTGTCGCCGCGGCCGCTGAAATGCACGGCCCACATCGGCACCGGTCGCGTCTTTACTTCTGACGGCGCGCGGGTGATCCACTCCACTCGCTCCACTTCGCCCTCGCCCTGATACAGCGACTGGGCCAGCGCTATTGCCTGCTCGCGGTCCATCGGCGCCAGGCGTTCGCCGCTGGCGGCGTCGACCAGGTATTTCTGTTTTCCTTGGCGGATCTCATAGACCTCGCGTTCCAGCACATGCTTGAGCCGGAACGACTCCATCTGCGGGTAGCGAGTGGCCAGCACATCGGCGCCGACGCGCGCGGTCTGCGCCGGCAACGGCGTGCCATGCACGTGGGCCAGGTGGTCGCCATGGATCACGTCCAGCGGCACCACGGTCATGTAGACACCGCTGAGCATCCACAGCAGCGCCTGCACACCGATCACCAGACCGATCCATTTGTGGGCACGGCGTGCCCAGAATGCGGGTTTCATCAACATCGTCCTCGTTCAATGACGCGCCCCGCCGCAGCTGCGACGGGGCGCATCCAATCACCAGCGGTAGCCGATGCGTGCGTACCAGCGGCGACCCAGCAGGTCGTAGGTCATCGTATCGGTGTTGGCATCGGTATAGCTCTGGATGAAGGGCGGCTTCTTGTCGAATACGTTGTCCAGGCCCAGCGATACATCCAGCGCCTTGCTCACCGCGTACTTGAGCTGCAGGTTGTGATAGAACACCGACGGCGCGTGGTCACCGATGTCACCGCGCGCCGCATTGATGTCATCGGCCCGGCCGATGTACTGCGTGCTCCAGGTACCCGACCATTGGTCGCGCGAGGCATTCATCGAAACCAGACCGCGCCACTTGGCATAGCTGCCGCGGCCGCCGGTGATCTTGCCTGCATACTCGATCAGGTCGGCACCGTCGTACGGCCGCACGTCGTAGCGCTGCAGGTAGGACACATCTGCACTGACACTGGCATCGAAGCCCACTGCCTTGAACTCATACAGCGCGCCGAAGTCATAGCCGGTTACGTGTTCGTTGGCGGCATTGACCGGCTGCGAGGACAGAAAGTCGACTTCGCCAGTGCGCGGGTTGCGGGTGAAGTTGCTGGCATCGCAGAACGGATGCGCCAAGCCCGGCGTGTTGTAGCAGATGGCAAGCTTGGTGGAGCCGTCGATGCGCTGGATCGCATGCTTGATGCGGATGTTGTAGTAATCCAGCGTCAAGGTCAGCCCGGACAGGAACTCCGGCGTCCATACCAAGCCTGCGGTGAAGGAGGTGGCGTCCTCCGGCTTCAGATCGGCATTACCACCCGAGGTGGTAAGGATGGTATTGCCCGGCTGCACATAGCCGGCCGGCACGCCGTAGGCCTGGCAGTTGGCACGCACCGTGGAGGCCGCCGGCAAGGCCGACCAGTTGCTGCAGGGATCGGTGGTGGTCAGGTTGCCTTCGGCCACACCGCCAAACAGTTCCGGAATGTTCGGAATACGGAAGGCGGTGGCATAGGTACTGCGTACTTTCAGCGAGGAATTGACCTGCCAATCCAGCCCGGCCTTGTAGTTGTAATCACGGCCGAACAGGTCGTAATCCGATGCGCGGCCGGCGAGATTCAAATACAGCGAATCAGCAATGACGTTGTCCTGCAGCAGCGGGATAGCCAACTCCGCAAAGACTTCCTTGGCGGTGTATTCACCGGCAATCGGATCCTGCTGGTTGGTATTGCCGATGCCCAGCACAGTCAGCGGATCGGGATTGCGCCAACCACGTTCCTTGCGCACTTCAACGCCAGCAGCAAAGCCCACCCAGCCAGCCGGAAGCTCGAAGATCTGCCCGCTGAGGTTGGCGGTGAAACTCTTCTGTTCGTTACCGCCGGTATCGCGCGAGGTATAGAGAATGTAGTCGAGCACTTCGCGACTCAGATCGCCGTAGCCGAGATAGTCGCCGCAGGGAATCGCAGCGCCCGGCACCGGACTGCAGATGCCGCGGTTCAAGGTCTGCTCGACACGATCAAGATTGGCGACGTTGTCCGAGCCATCGACGCCGGTGTTGCGGCCCCAGTTCAAGGCTGCCGACCAATCCCAGCCGGTGCCGAACTGACCCTTCACTCCCACCAGTCCACGGAAGGTGTTCACCTCCTGCGAGAAATGGCGCGGGCCGGCTTCTTCCAAGCGTCGGCGCTGCAGCAGCAAGTCCTGTCCGGTCGGGTTGGTCGGGTGATCGGCAGCAATATTGATCGGCCGGTACACACCCAGTCCGCCCGGCGCAGCCAGCTGATCGGATTGGCGATTGGTGTACATCAGCTCGGTGAACACCGTGGTGTTTTCGCTGAGCTGGCTGTCGCCGAACACGCTCATGCTGATGCGTTTGATCGGATTGACCGCGTTGAGCGTGGGGTTGCCGTTGTAGTTGTGTTTGGCGGCCGAGTACGGCTCGTAGAAATCGCCGTTGCCGCCCAGCACCTGGTTGAAGTTGACGCGGCTACCATCGGCCAGCAGCGCGCGGCCGCCTACTGTGGTCGAACTGCCCGAGCACACCAGCTTGCCGTCCACTTCGGCCAGGCCACAGGGCGCGCGTGAGCCCATATTGACCGTGCCGCCTTCTGCATAGTTGATGCCGGCCATCAACGAGCCGCGATCGCTGGTGACGCCCCAGGCCAGATCCACGGCGGTTTCGTCGCCATCGCCGCGAGTGGTCTGGCCGTAACGCACGGCAGCCTCGGCGCCGTCGAAACCTTGCTTGGTGATGATGTTGACCACGCCAGCCACCGCATCGGCGCCATAGATCGCCGACGCGCCGTCCTTGAGCACTTCCACGCGCTCGATCAGCGATACCGGGATCATGTTCAGATCGACCGAGCTGTTGGCGCCGGTACCGCCATTGACGATGCGGCGGCCATTGAGCAGGACCAGGGTGCGGTTGATGCCCAGGCCGCGCAGATTGACCTGGGTGGTGCCATAGCCGTTCTCGGCCCAATAGGCATTGCTTTGGCTGCCGGCAAAACCGGCCGAGGCCGGCAAGCGCTGCAGCAGCGTGTCCACCGAGGTGGCGCCGGAGCGTTCGATGGCCTGCGCGTCGATCACGCTGACCGGGCCTACCCCGGACAACTGCGCGCGCTTGATGTGGCTGCCGGTGACCTGCACGGCATCCAGCGTGCGGGCGGCTTCATTCGGGGGTTGCGCGTCCTGCGCGTTGGCGGTGTGGACGGCGGTGGCACACAACAGCGTGCCAATGGCCGCAGCCAAGGCTTGGGGCTTCAAATACATGTTCTCTCTCGCTGGGATTCTGTCTCGGGGCGATAGCCGCGATCGCGGGTGCGAGCACGGTTCACTACTACGTCGTGGTGACGCGAGAACAACCGCTCAGACGATGGGAGGTCGGAAGACGCGGGATAGCCTGCCCGCCGGCAATACCAGCGCTGGCAATGGCGTATCGGCCGATACCGGTGGATGCGCACCGGCGAACAACAGCGCCGTCGCGGGGGGATAGATGGTGAACACACACAGGCATTCGCAGCCCACGCTGTCGGCGCAGCTGCAGTCGTCGGCATGGCTGGATGCCGATTTGCCGGCATGCTCATCGTGACCGCCACCGCCGGTTGCGCGCGGCGCTGCCGATGTGCGAGCCGCCACATCACTTCGAACCGGATCACTTCGAACCGGGTCACAGCTGGCACTGGCCGCGCGGGTAATCCCGGCAACCGACGGAGCCGCGTCCGCATGCAGCACCATGCGCGTGCTCGCCCATGCCCCGAGCACGCCTTCGACGGCGAGCACCAGCATCAGCAGCAACGGCAGGCACATACGGTAGGACATGAAGTTCCGGACAATTCCGTTATTTGTATATACATACAATGAATAACGCGAGCAGCGAAACCTTGTCAACCGCCGCTGGTCACGTCGTGGCTCCGTCCGTGGTGGCATCCCCTGCCAACAATCCGCGCAGCCCTTGCGCCAGCGTCACTTCCCAGCGCACATCAGGCAATGCATGTGCGCTTCATCAAAACGAGAGGAACAACGACTATCCTGCGACGCAGCATAGCCAGCGCGCGCGCAGCCGCCTAGCCACTGAAGGTATGCCGTTGATGATTTTTTGTATCGACGCACGCAAGCTGGGCTAGCGATTTCAAATGCAACTTTCTGCATGAGCATTGCGTTGCCGCAGCTGCACGCGCGCCCTCCCCCATTCATCGCAACAGGACAGATTTCATGAGCCTTCAAACCCTTGCTCAACAGCCCGGCGTCGCCGCCCAGGTACCGGCCGAAACCAACGGCTTCGTGTTCAACCACACCATGCTGCGGGTCAAGGACATCCGTGCCTCGCTGGATTTCTATACGCGCGTGCTCGGCTTCCAGCTTATCGACCAGCGTGATTTCGCCGAAGCGCAGTTCAGCCTGTACTTCCTGGCCTATGTGCCAGCCGGAGTGCAGGTGCCGCAGGACGATGCCGAGCGCCGCCTGTGGATGGCCGGCATTCCCGGTGTGCTGGAACTCACCCACAACCACGGCACCGAGAACCAGGACGGCGCGATATACCACGACGGCAACAGCGATCCGCGCGGCTTCGGCCATATCTGCGTGTCGGTGCCGGAACTGGAAGCAGCGTGTGCGCGTTTCGAGGAACTTGGCGTGCCGTTCCAGAAGCGCCTGACTGATGGCCGCATGAAGAGCCTGGCCTTCATCAAGGACCCGGACGGCTATTGGGTGGAGATCATTTCCAACAGCGTGCGTGCCTGATCAGCACATAGTCTTGAAACAACAAACGCCGGCTTACGCCGGCGTTTGCTGGTGTCGAACCACTTGGCAGAATTCGACTTACTTGGTGAAGGTGCCGGCCTTGACCAGCACCATCTTCTGAGGATCCACGTATTTGCGGATCGCGCCATTGACCTGCTCCAGCGTCACCGACTGGATCGCCTGCGGGTAGTTGTCCAGCCATGCCAGGCCAACACCGCGCTCAACCGTGCCGATGATCGCCGCCGACATCCCATCGGTGTTGCCCAGGCCAACCTGGTAGCTGCCGACCATCGCCTGCTTGCGTGCATCCAGTTCGGCGGCAGTGATGCCATCCTTCCACCAGCGCTGCAGTTCGCGGCGGGTGCTGGCGATGCCCTTGTCCATCAGCTCCGGTGCAAACGTGGTGCTGATGCCCAGGCCGCCGTCCATGTAGTCGCTGCCCAGCAGGTTGCCGCCGATGCCGTAGGTCAGGCCTTCCTTCGCGCGCACCGCTGCCATCAACCGGCCGGTGAAGCCCGAACCCAACACGTCCACGCCCACCGTCATCGGCAGGTAGTCGGCATCTGTGTAGCGCAGGCCGGTGGCCTGGCCCAGGAACACACTGACGCTGGCCTTGTCCTTCATCGCGATGCTGTGCTCGGCGGCCTTGGCCGGCAGCCGCGCCGGTGCATCACGCAGATAGTCGACGCCGCCGCTCCAGCCGTTGAAGCCGTGTGCAACCGCGGTCTCAATCGCCTTGGCATCGACGTCACCGGCAAACACCAGGGTCATGTGCGCCGGGCCGTAGTACTTGGCATGGAAGGCCTTGATCTGCTCCAGCGTTACCTGCGGCACAGCCTTGAGCATGGCCTCGCGCGGTGCCGGTGCGTTGATGCTGGCGGCCGGGAAGATGCTCAGCATCAGCGTTTCACGCGCCATCGCGCCGGGGTTGTCGCTGGCCTGGCGCAATGCCGCTTCCAGCTGCACCTTGGCCTTGGTCAACTCTTCAGCGGTGAACGCCGGCTGGCGCAGCTGCTCGGCGAGCAGGTCGAGCACGGTCGGCAGGTCCTGCTTCAGGCTCTTGCCGTAGATGCCGATGCGTGCCGCGCTGGGGCTGAAAGACAGCTGCGCACCGATGCCGTCGAGGGTATCGGAGATGGCGAACTTGTCGCGGCGGATGGTGCCGGCCTCCAGCAGCATCGCGGTCAGCGTCGGCACCGCCGGGTTATCGGCCTTGGCGGCGAGGAAGGCGTCACCCAGCGGCATCGAGCCGGTGAAGGTGACCACGTCCTTGACCCCCATCGGGTAGACGATCAGGTCGATGCCTGCAGCCTTGGCGTGCACGGCGGTATCAGCGACACCGGCCTGTGCGGCGAATGCGGCAAGGCTGGACAGTGCAGCCAGTGCCAGCGGAATCAGTCGAATGCGTTTTGCGTTGTTCACTTGCTGCTCTCCGGCACGAACCAGCCAACCGTGCTCTGCTCTGCGGTGAAATACTTGCCGGCGACGCGCTGCACGTCGGCCGGGGTGACCTTCTCAAGATCCTTCAGGGCGCTGGAATACAGGGTCCAATCACCCATAGCGATGAACTCGTTGAGCGCATCGGCGGCCTGATCGGTGCCATCGCGGCGGTAGGCTTCCTCGGCGCGGTACGGACCAAGCACGCGCTTGATCTCCTCGACGCTGACGCCGTCGCGGGCAACCTTGGCGATCTCGTCGCGGACGATCTTCTCGATGTCTTCGTGCTTGCTGTCCGGGGCCAGCGCCACGCTCAGCATGAACAGGCTGGGATCGCGCTGCTGGTACATGCCGCCCGATACCGCCACCGCCTTGCTGGTGTCCACCAGCGCACGCTGCAGGCGGGCGCTGCGGCCGCCCTGCAACACCAGCTCCAGCACGTTCAGTGCCGGAATGTCCTTGTCCAGGCCAGCCGGTGCCTTGTACGCCATCATCACCGTGCCGGTTTCGCCGCCACGACGCAGCGTCACCCGACGCTCGCCCTGCTGCTCCGGTTCGGTGGTGTAGACCTCAGGAATGGCATGCGGCGAGCGCGGCACCTTGCCGAACTTGTCGCCGATGCTGGCCAGCACCTTGGCACTGTCGATATCGCCGACCACGGTGACGGTGGCGTTGTTCGGCCAGTAGAAGGTGTCGTAGAACTCGCGCAGCTTCTCGATGGACACCTTCTCGATATCGCTGCGCCAGCCGATCACCGGATGGTGGTACGGATGCGCACTGAAGGCGGTCGCCCACATCAGCTTCATCAAGGCGCCATTGGGATTGTTTTCATTGCGCTCGTACTCGTTGCGCACCACGGTCATCTCGCTCTGGCGGTCTTTCTCGCGCAGCAGCAGGCCGCGCATGCGGTCCGCTTCGATCGCGATGTAACCGTCCAGCGCGGCCGGCGGCAGCGTGGCGTAGTAGTTGGTGCGGTCCAGCGAGGTGGTGGCATTGAAGCCGGCGCCGACGCGGTCCAGGTAGGTATCGACGTTGTTCGCGCCGTCGAAGTTGGTGCTGCCCATGAACATCAGGTGCTCGAGCAGGTGGGTGCCGCCGGTAGTGCCGGTCACCTCGTTGCGCGAACCGACCCGGTAGGTCATCTGGAAGGTCACCACCGGTGCGGCATGGTTGGGCAGCAACAGGACGCTCAAACCATTGGCGTCGAGCCGGTACTCATCGATGCCATCGGCGGATTTTACGTAGGTGAAGCCATTGACCTTGACCGGCTCGGCCGAGGCAGCAGCAGCTGCCATCAAGCCCAGCGCAAGGCCGGCGCACAACAGGCGTTGCGAAATCATGCGTTGCGTTCTCTCTAGATGCGCTCGGAGGCGCGGGGAAAGTCGGGGCGGGATTTCAATCCCGTCCTGGTGGGGTAGCGTTTTCCAGCGCGGAGAGCACGATCTCCGGCGTGAGTACCTCGGGCAGTTCGCGCGGCGGGCCGCCACCAGCCGGATAGGCCAGGTTGAACGGCACCGCGCTGCGGTTCCAACGTTCCAGCTCAGCCGTGATCAGTGGGTCGGCGTTGGTCCAATCGGCCTTCAGCGCAACCACCTCGTTGTCGCGGAAGTAGTCGTTCACTCGCGCCGCGGCGAACACCACCTTCTTGTTCACCTGGCAGGTGGCACACCAGCGTGCGGTGAAATCGACGTAGATCGGGCGGCCTTCGGCCTGCAACTGCTGCACGCGTTCGCTGCTCCAGGCCTCCCATTGCAGCGCTTCCGGCGCTGGTGCACGCGGCCAGCCGAACAGCACCGCCGCAGCCAGCACCAGCACGCCAGCCACCGCACTGAGCTTTGCGCGGCTACCGCGTGCACTTGGACGGGTGCCACGGCCGTACAACCACAGACCGAAGCCCAACAGTGACAGCGCCAGCAAGGCATTGAGCAGGGCCGCTTCGTGCAACTGCCCGGCCAGCACCCACAGCAGATAGCCGACGGTGGCATACAGCGGGAAGGCCATCAGCTGCTTGAAGGTTTCCATCCACGCACCGGGTCGCGGCAACAGTTTGACCAGCGATGGGAATACCGACAGCAGCAGATACGGCAGCGCCAGCCCCAACGCGATGGCGGTGAACACCAGGAACGACTGTGCGGTCGGCAGGGCCAACGCTGCACCCAGGGCCGGTGCTAGGAACGGCGCACTGCACGGCGTTGCCACCACGGTGGCGAGCATGCCGCTGAAGAAGCTGCCGGCCACACCACTACGCGTCTGCAGGCTCGAGCCAACGCTGGTGGCGCGCATACCAACCTCGAACACGCCACTGAGGTTCATCGCGAAGGCCAGCATCACCAGCGCCAGTACAAACACGAACGGTGCCGACTGCAGCTGGAAGCCCCAGCCCAGTTGCTGTCCGCTTTCGCGCAGCACCGCCAGCATGCCGGCCAGCGCCCAGAACGAGAGCAGCACACCGGCGGTGAACGACAGCGCATGCAGGCTGACCTTGCGCCTGTCGTTGCCAGCCTGCTCGATGAAGCCAACCACCTTCAGGCCAAGCACCGGGAACACGCATGGCATCAGGTTGAGGATCAGCCCGCCTAGTACTGCGAACAGCAGCACCAACAGCGACAGCTGCGCGCCGTCATTGCCTGCGCCCGAAGCTGGTGCAGCCCCAAGGTCGGCCGTGCTGACCAAGGCAGTCGCTTCGGCCTCGGCCACGAACGGCAGCTCGATGCTGACACCACGGTAGACGCCCTGTGCGTCGGTATAGGCCAGCACACCGCGCAGCGCTGCATCGGCCGGCATGGGCTCGGCCGGGTCCAGTGGCAACTTCAGCAAGGCGCGTGCACCGCGATTGCCGATCGTCTGCGGCACCTTGTAGGAGACGAATTCGTCAGCCGGGAAGAAGTGCAGCTCAGCAATATCGGCCGGTGCTGCCACGCGCAGGGTCAGGTCGCCCTGCTCACGGGTCGCCGCCAGCTGCCAGCCTTCGCTGGAGCTCGGCATCGGCAATGCCGCCAGCGCCGCCTGCACATCGGCATCAGGCTGTGGTGGGTCGGCACTGACCGGCACGCTCAGACTCACGGCTGCCTTGCCCGGAATGCACACGGTCTCGCACATCAGCCAACGGGCCTGCGCCTTTAGCTCGACCGTACTGCCGGGCTTCAGGTCAGCCGGTGCGATGAGCCGCACCGGCAGATACGACAGGCCTTCATAACCGTGACCGGTGATGTTGCCTTCGCGGTCACGCACCAGGATTGGTGTTGGCCACTGGATCGCCTCGGCGGTCCAACCCGGCGGAAGCTCCCACATCAGCTTGGTCGGCAGGCCAGTGCCGGCGTTCTTCCAGAAACTGTGCCAATGCGGATCGTGCTGCATGCGCAGGGCCAGCTGCAGCGGTTGCCCCGGCTGCACCGAGCGCTGGGCGGTTACCAGCTCGGCCTGCACCTGCGCCAGCACGCTGCCGGGCAGCAACACGCCGAGCAGCAGCAATGCACTCAGCGCGGCGCGGCGGATGACATCAACGTGCAGGCGCATCTTCAACCTTCTTGATCTGCGCACGCACTGCGCGCTCGACGTCCCACTCGCGCATGCCGACGCCGACAATGGTGCCGTCACCGGCGATCAGGTAGTTCTGTGGCAGCTGCACCACGCCGTAGGTCTGCGCGGCTTTGTCCTCGAAGCCCGGTGCCTGCAGGTTGATCCACGGCAGATCGTTGCTGCCGCCCTCTTCCTGCATGGCCTTGGTCCAGTCCGCCTTGTCTTCATCCAGGGACACGGCGTAGATCTCGAAGCCGTGTGCGTGGAATTCGCGGTAGACCTTCAGCAGGTGCGGGAACTCGCCCCGGCACGGCCCGCACCACGAGGCCCAGAAATCGAGCAGCACCAGCTTGTTGCGTGCCAGCACCTCGGACAGCTTGACCACCTTGCCGTCCACGCCGACGGCCTCGATGTCGGCATAGGGCTTGCCCGGACCGAACTTCTCGGCCAGCTGCTGGGTCTTGGCGTAGTCAGCGGCGGCCTGCTCCATCTGCACGATCAAGGGATGCGCGCCGAGCTCCTGCTTGTAGCTGGCCAGCAGCTGCGCGCGGCGGGCCATGTCGTAGCGTTTCCAGTCGTAGTTTTCACTAAGCACGAGCAACTTGAGCAGGGTCGGCTCGGCACCGTCGAGGATGACCGCGTCATAGTCGTTCCTGACCTTGGTCAAGGCGGTGAACGGCGCAGCCACCGATTCGCGTGCGGCCTTCATCGCCGACTCGTCGTTCTCATCGACGCCGTCGAAAGCCTTGCGATTGGCTTCGCGGTTGGCCTGGTAGGCGGCCACATAGGCCGGATCTTCCAGATAGCCGTAAACCCGCTCGGTCAGGCTGCCGCCCTTGGCCACCGGCCCCAAGGCCCCGGCTTCGATACGCAGCTCGCCCGGTTCCAGCACCAGCTTCACCGAGCCCTGATTACCGACCATCAGCACCGCTGGCACCGCCTGCTGCACCTGCCCGCTGAGCACGAACGCACCGCCTTGCGCGGTAGCCGTGGCCACCGGCTCGACATGCAGCGGGTCGGTCGCTGCAGACGGCACCAGCAGCTTGAGCTCGGTGCCATCGGCCAGCCCCGGCAGCGTGCCGCGGATGCTGTACGCACCGCTGCTTGCGGGCGTGGCGGCGGCCTGGCCAGGAGCGGCAGGCGGGGTTTGCGATGGGCTGCAGGCAACGAGGCCGAGTGCAGTGACGACCGCGCTGGCCAGCAGGCAGGCGCGCAGGGTGTTGGCGATGGACTTCATGGATTTCCTTGCAATGGATGCGGCGCGCCGCCGATGAGGGATCGGCGCACCGCGTTGTTACGGAGCAACGCGACGGCGTCAGAACTCTTTCTTGATGTCCAGGTAGAGCACGCGGCCGCGGATGTTCACGCGGTTGGAGACGAAGCCGGACAGGTTGTCGACGAACGGATAGTCGCGATCGAACATGTTCTGTACGCCCATGCGTGCGGTAACCCCACCCAACCAGCCGTCACGCTGATGCTTGCGATAGCCGACCTGCGCATCGAAGGTTGTGTAGGACGCCGAACGCGTACGCGGGCTCTCGTTTGGAGTGAAATCGTTGTAATCGGTGGCGGTGGCCGACAGCGGATACAGCACGCGATGCGCGGCGCTGTAATGGCTGCCCAGCGAGGCAAACCACGAATTCCCTTCCCAACCGACGAACAGGTCGCCGGCCCACTTGCTCGGCCCCAATTCGCTGTCCGCATAGCTCAGCGTCGGCATCGACGCCAACGAACGCGAGGTCAGCTCCAGCGTACGCACGGCATTGAGCTCGATGCGCCAATCGCCCCAGTCATTGCCGAAGTAATAGCTGGCGGTGGTATCGACGCTGCGCGAGCGCCGGCCGAGGAAGTTGATCGCACGGTTGTCCCACAACATCACCCCGTTCTCGCCCAGGGTGAAGGTGCCTTCAGGCATCTTGCTGATGTCCTTGAAGATCTCCGAATAGGTCAGGCCGGACAGCGGATCGCCGATGTAGTTGTCGAAGGTGGTGCGGTTATAGGTGGCCGACAGCTGCAGACCGGTAGCGAAGGTCGGCGACCAATCGAAACCGTAAGTCACCACGCTGGCCACCTGCGGCTTCAGGTTTGCGTTGGGGCCGCTGAGCGCGACGATCTGGGTGACCCCGTCCGGCAATTGGCCGCCGTTGAACAGCACGCGTGCGGTGTAGTCATCCATGATCAGCTGGCCGAACTGCTGCTGGGCCTGCGGCACCAGGAAGGACTCGCCCCAGGTGGCACGCAGGCGCAGCTGATCGATCGGCTTCCACGCCAAACGTGCCAGCGGGCTGGTGCGACTGAAGCTGCGCGACACCGTGGTGTCACTGCCGGTCATGCCGGTAGCGCCGTCGTTGTTGATGCCGGTCAGTTGCTCGACATCAAAGCCACCAAGTTCACCCAGGCCGGCAGACCAATCGCGCAGTGCGCTGTCGCCGCGCTGATCGAAGCGCTCGTAGCGCGCGGCAACGGTCAGGCTGAGCAGCTTGGCCAGCGGCTGATCCTTCAACAGCGGGATGCCGATCTCGGTGAACAGTGCCTCTGACTTGCCGGTGCTTTCTGAATTCAAGCGTTCGCCGAGATTGCTCTCGTAGTTGTAGCGCTGCTCTCGGTGCTGTGCGCCAAACGCCGCTTCAATCTTGCCTGCGGGCAGCTGGAACAGCTCACCACGGGTCAGCAGGTCCACCGTATTGGCACGCGACTGGAAACGATAGACATAGCGTTCGACCAGGCTCTGCAGAAGCTCGCGATTGCGCGCGACAATTGCGTCGTTGCTGCCGTCGCCAAACACGTTCAAGCCATTGAGCACTTCCAGCGTGCGCGCATAGCCATCGGCGCCCATCGAGCCGGTCAGGTCCATCAAGGCGGTAGTGGTGCCCTTCTCGCGGCCGATACTGTACGTCGCCTCGTAGTCCCACCCCTTGGCGAAGGGCAGCTTGCCGTTGATGCCGATATGCGCATCGCTATTGGTCTGCTTCTGATCTTCGCTCAGGTTCATGCCCTCGAACTCACGCTCGAAGGAATAGCCCACCAGCACGTCGCTGCCGAAATTGTTGTATGGATTGCTCTCGGGAACGTAGGTGTTGTAACCGTCCTCGAAGATACTGAAATCGAACAGCGTCGGCCGCCAGTTCTCCTTGTTGACCTGACGCACATGGCTGACGCCGTAGTTCAGTTGGGTGGTTTCGCCAAGATCATGCAGGCCGCTGATGCGGACATAGCTGTTATCAACCTTGGGACCGATGCGGCTGCGCTCATAGGTCGACGGTGCAGTGGCCGGGTCGTAGGCAAGCAGGCTGTCCGGATCCAATGCGGTGCCATCCTGGCCAGCGGGAATCACGCCGAGCACATCGCCCATGAAGTGATAGTCGATGCCGAAATCCAAGGACTCATAGACCACCCCGGGCTGGCCTTTGTTGCGGGTGCGGCCGTTGACGCCACCACGGTCGCTGAAGTCACCGCGGCCGTCCGGGCCAACATGGATCAGGCTGGTGACATCAGCAGGCAGGGTGCGTTCAAACCCTACTGCCGCAGTGACGTGGCCACTGCCATAGCCAAAGGTACGGGCCAGATCCAGCCGCGATACATCGGCGCCGGTGCTGGAGTTCTCGTGCCGTACCTGCGCGGTGGTGCCGTCGTAGGACTTCTTGAGCACGATATTGATCACGCCAGCCACGGCATCGGAGCCATAGATGGCGCTGGCGCCATCGCTGAGTACTTCGATGCGCTCAATCTGCGAAACCGGGATCGAGGAAATATCGGTGTAGGCGCCCTGCGCCTGTGCCGAACCGCTGCGGCGACGGCCATCGACAAGGATCAGCGTGGAGCGGCTGCCCAGGCCGCGCAGATTGGCGCCGGAGGAACCCAACCCGGATACGCCATCGCCATACGTGCTGCCGAACTCCTTCTCACCCAGCGCGCGCGAGGCGCTGGTGCGATTGGAGAAGTTCTGCGGCAGGTTGCGCAGCACGTCTTCGATCGAAGCATAACCACGGCTTTCGATCAGCTGCGAATCAATCACGATCAGCGGCGAAGCCGGATCGATATTCTTCAGGTAAGTACCGGTGACATTGATGGTCTCCAGCGTTTCGGCATTGCCGCCTGCCTGTTCAACCACATCGCCAGCGCTGCTGCGCGGGCGGATGGCGACGGTTTTGGCATTGATGTAGGCAGACGTATAGCTGGTAGGCGCAAGCAGCTGCTGCAAGGCAGCGTCCGCAGCAAGGCGGCCATTGACCGCGCCGCTTTGCACGCCACTGCCAGCACCGCCGGCATAGACCACCTGCAGCCCGCTCTGCTCGGCAAACACCTCAAGTGCCGAGGCCAGTGACTGCGCCGGCACATCAAACTGGAACACCGCCGCATCGGCAACCGTGTCGGCTGCCGGTGTTGACTGTGCCACCGCCACATTGCCGGTGCCGACCAGCAGCGCTAGCGCCACCGCCTTCACCAACGCGTGCTTATGAAGAATAGTGCTGGACCCCATGGATAATTCGCCCCCGAAAGACATCGAATGGTTACCGAGCAACCGGAGCCGCCTTGCGCGGAACCAGCCTCTTATTACATCCGTGTGTCCAAGTGCGGGAAAAGGGTACTCATGAGCAGAAATATTTTTCCGGGAACCTGCATTACTGCTTACTGACGACTACCGCGGTTGCCGATCACACTGCGATCAGCCTGACGGCTGACCTGCAGCTGCGAGCAGCATTCCAGGAACTGCAGGAAGGAATCGGCATCATCGGCATAGAACACGCCGCTGTAGCGCTGCTCGCGGATCAGCGGATCGGTGACCACGATGGGCCGCGGGTTGTAGCGGTTGAACTCGCTGATGATGTCTGCCAGGGTGTCGTTGCGGAAGCTCAACCGCCGCTTGCCATCGGCCGGCGCGCTCGGTGCTTCCAGCGGCATCCGCAGCATGGCCTGCTGCCCCTGCGGTATGCGCGCCTGCTCACCGGCTGACAATGCCGCCGGGCGGCCCAGCGATTCGACCTTGGCCTTGCCCGCTTCCAGCGTCGGCGCATCATCGCGCCACAGCGATTCCAGCCAATTGCTGTTGGCGGTCACCTTCACCTTGCCCTCGCTGACCGCCACCAGCGTGCCCGAGGGCAACCGGTTGACGGTGAAACGCGTTCCCACCGCCTGCACGGTGTTGTCGCCGGCATGCACGCGGAACGGGCGGCTTGTGTCGTGCGCCACATCGAAGGTGGCCTCGCCATCGCGCAACTCGATGTCGCGCACACCCGCACTGAAGCGCACAGCGATATACGAAGCCGGTGCCAAGGTGACCATCGAGCCATCGGTCAGGGCGATGCTGCGCTGCTCGCCGACCGCACTGGCGTACTGGTGAACCGGCACCTCCGGTTGCAGCAGAGTCCAGCTGCCAACCAGCAGCGCACAGGCGGCGACGCCCGCCACCAGTGCCCAGCTCAGTCTGCGACGGCGTCCACGCACTGCAGCTATGCGCTGCTGCGGCGGTGGTCCCGCGACAGCGCTGGGTGCATCGTGCAGCGGTACCACGTTGTCCATGGCCTGCGCCTGTGCCAGTACCGCGTCCAGATCGAAGGCCTGCAGCGCGGTGCTGGAGGCCAGCTCGCGCTGCACCAGCTGCGCCATCAGCAGTTCTTCCAGGTGCAGCGGCGAACGCGCCACCCAGGCGGCAAAGCCGGTACGGTCGGCATCACTGGGGGCAGCACCCATGACGTGCAGCCATTCGGCTGCCTCGCGTGCGGCGCGCTCCCGGCTCTGTTGCGGCGATGTGCGATAGATATTCATGGCTTCACCCGCCCTGCTCGTAGCAAGGTCCACATCCTGTTCATCGTTCCAAGCTCGCGCGTACATGCGCCAGCGCTTCGACACTGTATTTCTTCACCGTATGCACGCTCAGCCCCAGCTTCTGCGCGATCTGCGCATGGCTCATGCCTTCGCGCCGCTCCAGCAGCAGCACCGCCAGCCGGTTGGCTGGCAGCTGCGCCAGCGCATCGCCTACCTGCCGCTCGAAGAAGCCACCGCCTTCGCTGAAAGCTACCTGCCCCGGGTTCTCGGATACCGCGTCCACCACCGTCGAGTCGTATAGCAGCCGGCCCTGGCGCTGGCGCATGTTGAACTCGCTGGCCACGTGCGCGGCGATGCCATAGATATAGGCCAGCGGATTGCGCACGGTTTCGATGCTCTGCACCCGCAGCAGGCGCAGATAGACCTCCTGCACCAGGTCACCCAGATCCTGCGCCTCGGCCACCCGCCGGCGCAGGTAGCGGTGCAGCTCGGCGCTGTAGTCGTGGACCGCCCGCGCAGCGAAATCGCCCCCGGGCTGGTCCTGTCCGGCCGACTCCATCATCGTCTCCCGCCCGGACCTTGCCGACGGTGGCTTTTCCGCAACCTCATCACCCACTCCCAATGGCTGGGGCAACGAAAACGATGTCCCCTTGATCATGCAGTGCGTGGCAAGGGGCGATTTGGGTACTCCGGGCGTTCAATTCATTCAGCCAACAATCACCTTGCCGGCCAGCTTACCGGGGCTGGAACGACAACGCCCGGCGCAGGGCCGGGCGTTGTCGTCATCGCATCAGGGCGCGATCAGGGCCGGACCGGCACCCCGGGCATCTGCTGCGCCCCTGGGCCCCGCCGGCAACGCCGGCCCTGGCAATCATCGAGCCCAGCCTCACCCATCGCGCCCGCGCTGCCAACACCGGCACCACCCTTGCCGTAGGTGATGCGCAGGCCAACGCTGTTACTGGAGGCGCTGTTGCTGCCCTGGTCACGGCCGAACAACAACGAGATCAACCAGCCGTTGCGGGTCTGCATGTCCAACCCCAACCCGGCGGTGACCATGTTGTCGGCATAGCTCTGCATCTTCAGCAGATAGCCATCGGCACTGGGCTGCTGCACGTAGTTCATCCAGGCGTCACCGCTGTTGGACAGGGACTGACGGTACTCCAGCTTCCAGAACGGCCGCAGCTGCAAACGTTCACCTTGCCAGCTGTAACTGCCGTCAAAGCCCAGCGCCAGCCCACTGTTGCGCACGGTCTGCCGCGCATAAGCCAGGTCATACGCTTGCAAGCCATGCTCGCGGTAGCCGTCCAGGCGGGTGTGACTGCCATCGAAGCGGCCATAGCCGGACAGCGTGGTGGCACCGTGCTGCTGCTGATAGCCGAAGGTCAACGCCCCGAAGGTCTGGCTGCCATCGCGTTGACCAACCGCAATGGCATTGGCATCGCTGCTCCAGCGCGCGATGTCGAAGTCCAGACGGCCCTGCGCCAGCACACCATCAACAAACAGGTGTTCACCGGCACGCCATAGGCCATACATCGCCAGCGAGTACTGGTCGGCGTCCGTCCGCGAGGGTGAGTTGTCCAACCGGCTGCGGTTGCGGCCCAGGCTGGCGGCCATACCCAGCAGGCCGTTGTCGCCGTAACTACGGTCCACACCCAGGCTGATGCCGTCGGTGTTGAAATCGAAGCCACCGCCCTGTTGCTGGCCGCTGTTGCCAAACGTGGCCGTGCCCGACATCCAGCCACCCCAACCACTGGGCATGCCGGTGAACTGGTTGACCGGCAGCTGCACCGGAACCGACAAGGCCTGCCCGAGCAGATCGCCAGCGTAAGCCAGCGTCAACGTTGCCGACGACGGATTGCTGCCCGAACGCACCTGCTGCAGACGCGACTGGATGTTGCCCAGCTGCACGCGGCTGAAGCGCACGCTGGCATCCACCTGCGCCTGCAGGCTGCCGCGCACGCTGGCGTCAGCGGTCGGGTCAGGCCGTGCATTGACAGTCAGGGTCAGCTCCACGCTGGCCGCGGTGTAGCCACCCTGCGCTGCCTGGTGAGCGGTGAGGGTAGTGCTGCCCTCGCCCACCAGCGTCACGCTACGGCCAGTGATCGTCGCCACACGGGTATCACTGCTGCTGAAGCTGAAAGCACCGGCACTGTTGCTGCTGGGATCAGGCAGGTCGAAGGCAGCCTCGCCATAAGCCTTGTTGATACCGTCCAACCACGCCAGCGACGGCGCCGCAGCCGCAATGTCCACGTGCAGTACGCCCTGCTGTGCCGCCAGGTACTGCGCGTTGCCAGCCTGATCGATCGTCAGCACGCAGGTGCCTGCATCCAGCATGGTCACCACATTGCCCGCCACGCTGCAGATCGCCGGTGAACCGCTGCCGTATACCAGCGGGTTGCCGGACTGCCCCCCCTGTGCCGATACGATGAAGCTTCCACCGGCGGCGAACACCGGCTCGGCCGGATCGGTAGCCATGTCATGGATGATCTGCAGTCCCGCTTCCACCTTCAGGCTGAGGCTGGCGGTGTCGGCAAAGCCATTCGCATCGGTCACCTGCGCGGTGAATGCGAATGTTCCGGCCAGCTCCGGCACGCCACTGATTTCACCGTCCGCGCTCAACGACAGCCCTGCCGGCAGCTGACCGCCAGCAATGCTGTAGCTGTAGGGCGCGGTACCGCCCTGGCTGCGCAGCTGGGTCCGATACTGCTGCCCGCCAAACGCAACCATCAGTGCCGAGGTAGCCAGTTCCAGGTCCGGATTGGTGACCACCAACGTATAGCTCTGTGCCACCGTGAACGGCCCGGCACCATAGCTGCTATCGGTACTGCTGACGGTGAACGTGAAGCTGCCGGTCTGGGTGGGCGTGCCGCTGAGCAGCCCCTCATTGGACAGGTTCACGCCAGCCGGCAGGCTGCCCGAGGTCACCACATAGCTGTAGCCCTCAATGCCACCACGGGTGACCAGCTGATGCTGGTAAACGGAGCTGGCGACTGCGTCCGCCACACCGCTGTCCATCGACAAGCTGGGCGGGCCAACCATCACATTGACCGTCGCCGTTGCGCTCGAATAGCCGTCCATCACCTCGTAGGTGAAGCTGTCCGGGCCGACGTAGCCCAGGGTCGGCGTATAGGTCAACCTGGTACCCCGTACACTGACCGAACCATTGACTGGGTTAACAAAGACGCTCACTGCCTGGTAGGTGCCGGTGACAGAAAGGGTGATTTCCGCCGCGGTGCCATAGGCAACGTTCTGCGTGACCGGATGGGCTTCAAGCAGCGGCACCATGAACAAGGTGTTCGAGAAGGCCGAAGGCGCGCCCGTGCCGACGCTGTTGATGGCTACCACGGAGAACGAATACTGCACGCCCTTGGTCAGACCGGTCACGCTTATTGGTGAACCGGTCCCCGCATAGGTGGCCCCTCCTGCCGTAGCCGGGTGTGGCTGCACCTGATAGCCGCTGATCGCCGCGCCGCCGTCGAAGGCCGGTACGGTGAAGCTGATCTCGGCACTGGTTTCGGACAGCATGGTCGCAGTGCCAATCACCGGTGCTGCGGGCACTACGGCCTGCACCACGAAGCTCTGGCTGACCCGTGCTGCCGGATCATGGCTGGCATCGCCCGCCTGGTCGGCATGCACGGTGCAGCTACCTACCGAAGCAAAGCTGAGCACATCATTGTTGATCGCACACACCGATGCGCTGCCAGCATCCACCGTCAGGCTCACCGGCAGGCCCGAACTGGACGCGGCACTGAACGTCGGCGTCGTGCCGAAGTCGTAGCTGCCCGCCACACTGAAGGAAATGCTCTGCGCGACCATCGGCTGCAGTGCGTTGGATGCAGCCGAAGCAGGGCTGTCACCGGCGCTGTTGCGTGCCAGCACGGTGAAGCTGTAACTCTGCCCTGCAATCAATCCGTCCACCGCTACGGGCGAACTGCTGCCCACGAACGGACCACCAGCTACGGCCGGTGACGGCACCACCTCATAGTGCGTGATCGCAGCACCGCCATCGAAGCTCGGCGCGGTGAAACTGATGCCTGCAGCGGTTGCGGAGGTCATCGCCGCGGCGCCAATCACCGGCGCCGCCGGCGCCACCGCCAGCACGTTGAAGCTCTGGCTGACCTGTAGCGCCGGGCCGTGGCTGGCATCGCCGGCCTGGTCGGCAAGCACCGTACAGGTCCCCACCGACGCGAAGCTCAGTACGCCGTTGCGGATGCTGCACACAGCAGCGGCCGCGCCATCCACCGACAAGCTCACCGCCAGGCCCGAACTGACACTTGCACTCAAGGTGGGTGTCGTTCCGAAGTTCTGCGCCCCCGGATTGGTGAAGGTGATGGTCTGTACCGTCATCGGCTGCACGGCATTGGAAGCAGCAGACGCAATACCGTCACCCGCGCTGTTGCGCGCCAGCACGCTGAAGCTGTAGCTCTGGCCTGCAACCAAACCACTGACCGTCAACGGTGAGCCAGTGCCAACGAACGGGCCACCGGCCACGCTTGGTGACGGAATCACTTCGTACTGGGTGATCACCGCACCACCAGCAAACGCCGGAGCAACAAAGCTCACCTCGGCCTCTGTTGCCGAACTCAGCGTGGCCGCACCGATCACCGGCGCTGCCGGCACTACCGCCTGCACCGTGAAGCTCTGGCTGACCTGGGCAGCCGGATCGTGGCTGGTATCACCGACCTGATCGGCAAGCACCGTGCAGATGCCAACGGTCGCAAAGCTCAGCACACCATTGTTGATGGCGCACACGGCAGCAGTTGCGCCATCCACCGACAAACTCACCGCCAGACCGGAGCTGGCACTTGCACTCAAGGTCGGCGTAGTACCGAAGCTCTGCATGCCCGGGTTGTTGAAGGTGATGGTCTGAGCCGTCATCGGCTGCACGGCATTGGAAGCAGCAGACGCAATGCTGTCACCCACACTGTTGCGCGCCAACACGCTGAAACTATAGCTCTGGCCTGCGACCAAGCCACTGACCGTCATCGGCGAGCCAGCGCCAACGAACGGACCGCCAGCGACGGCCGGTGACGGAATCACTTCGTACTGACTGATCACCGCTCCGCCAGTAAATGCAGGGGCGATGAAGGCCACTTCGGCTACCGTCGCCGAACTCAACGTGGCGGCGCCGATCACCGGCGCTGCCGGTACTACCGCCTGTACCAAGAAGCTCTGGCTGACACGCGTAGCCGGATCATGACTGGCATCACCCGCCTGGTCCGCATGGATGGTGCAGCTACCAGCAGAGGCAAAGCCCAGCACACCGTTGTTGATCGCACACACGGCCATGCTGCCAGCATCCACCGTCAAGCTCACCGACAGGCCCGCGCTGGAAGTAGCGACCAACGTTGGCGTAGTACCGAAATCGTAGCTGCCCGCCGTGTTGAAACTGATGATCTGCGCCGTCATCGGCTGCAGCACACCAGAGGCGGTTGATGCCTGGCTTGCGCCGGCACTGTTGCGAGCCAGCACGGTGAAGCTGTAGCTCTGGCCTGCAACCAAGCCATTGACGGTCAGCGGTGAACCGCTGCCGATAAACGGGCCACCGGCCACCCCCGGTGACGGCAACACCTCGTACTGGGTGATCGCCGCACCGCCATCGAATACCGGCGCAGTAAAGCTCACTTCAGCCGCCGTTGGCCCGCTCAGCGTCGCCGCGCCGATCACCGGCGCTGCCGGCACTACCGCCTGCACCGTGAAGCTCTGGCTGACCTGGCCAGCCGGATCGTGGCTGGCATCACCGGCCTGATCAGCAAGCACCGTGCAGATGCCGACGGTTGCAAAGCTCAGCACACCGTTGTCGATGTCGCACACTGCAGCAGCAGTGCCGGCCACCGACAGGCTCACCGCCAAGCCAGAGCTGGCGCTGGCGCTGGCACTCAGGGTCGGCGTCGTACCGAAGTTCTGCGTGCCCGGGTTGTTGAACGTGATGCTCTGTGCCGTCATCGGCTGCACCGCATTGGAAGCAGCCGATGCCTGGCTGTCACCGGCACTGTTCCGTGCCAGCACAGTGAAGGTATAGCTCTGGCCAGCAACCAAACCACTGACTGTCACCGGCGAGCCGGCACCAACAAACGGACCACCGGCTACGCCCGGCGACGGCATCACCTCGTACTGGGTGATCGCTGCACCGCCATCAAACGCCGGAGCGGTAAAGCCAACGTCGGCCACGGTCGGTGAACTGAGCGTGGCGGCGCCGATAACCGGCGCCGCCGATACGACGGCCTGCACAGTGAAGCTCTGACTCACCCGCATGGCCGCAGCATGGCTGGCATCACCATTCTGGTCGGCGTGGATGGTGCAGGTACCCACCGCCACAAAGCTCAGCGCGCCGTCGCTGCTGATGGTGCAGATACTTGCGGTGCCCGTTGTGAAGGTTGCTGCAAGGCCCGAATCCACAGTCGCGGTCAAGGTCGGTGTCGTTCCGAAATTCTGCGCACCCGGGTTGGCAAACGTGATGGTCTGGGCTGCGGTGGGTGTCACAGCGTTGGTTGGGTTGGACGCCAGACCGATGCCAACACTGTTGGTGGCCGACACGGTGAACTCATAGGATCGGCCGTTGGTCAGCCCGGTCACTGCAATCGGCGAGCTGATAGCGCTGACCGGTGCAACATCGGCCGGAATGACAGTAACGGTGTAACCGGTGATGTCTGCGCCGCCGGTGGAGGTGGGGATGGCAAAAGCCACGCTGGCCTCACCGTCACCTGCAGTGGCCACTGCATTCTGCGGTGCTCCTGCCAGTACGGCGTTCACGGCAAAGTTCCGGGTGACCTGGGCTGCGGCCATATAGAAGCCATTGCCAGGTTCATCCACGTTGATGGTGCAGGTACCCGCAGTCACAAAGATCAGTGCACCAACGGGGCTGATGGTGCATACCCCGCTTGTGCTGGAAGTGAACGTCGGCGTCAGCCCGGAGTCCGAAGTAGCGGTCAAGGTTGGCGTAGTGCCAAAGTTCTGTGCCCCCGGATTGTTGAAGGTGATGGTCTGGGCTGCCTTGGGCGTGACCGAGTTGGAGGCAATCGACGCTGGGCCGGTGCCCGCACCGTTGTCGGCGCTGACAGTAAACGTATAGGGCTGGCCATTGGTCAAACCACTCACAACAACTGGTGAGCCCGCGACACTGACTGGGGGGACATCGGCAGGGCTGACCGTGACCGAATAGCCGGTAATGCTTGTGCCACCGGTGTTGCTGGGCGCGACAAAACTGACGCTGACCATGGTGTCGCCAGCGATAGCCACCAACGAAGTGGGTGCACCTGCCGTGATAGCGCTGACAGTGAAAGTGTGATTGACCTGCGTCGCCGCCAGAAATGCGCTGTCGCCAGCCTGATCCGCCTTGATGGTGCAGCTGCCTGCGGTGACGAATGCCAGCACACCATCGGTGGTAACGGTGCATACACCTGTTGTGGAAGAGGTGAAGGTCACCCCCAGACCGGAGGTTGCCGAGGCACCGCCGTTGATGACGCGCAGATCCGGCGTCGTGCCGAAGTTCTGTGAGCCCGGATTGTTGAAGGTGATGGTCTGTGGCGAAGCTGGGACGACGGCGTTGCTGCTCTCGGATTCGCTGCCGGTACCTGCGGAATTGGTCGCGGTCACCGTGAAGTCGTAGGAGACACCGTTGGTCAGCCCGGTCACGGTGACCGGCGACGAACTTCCCGTAGCGCTGGCTCCGCCGTGGTTTGCCTTGATGGTGTAACCGGAAGCGATGATCGCAGCACCGCCGGAGCTCGAAGGAGCAGAGAAGGTGACCGTAGCCTGGGTGTCGCCAGCCGTTGCGGTACCTATCGTCGGTGCGGAGGGTGCCACTGCTTTGACCGTGAAGCTGCGGGTGACGGTAGTCGCAGCATTGGTCGAAAAGTTTCCCGCTTGTTCTGCATCAATGGTGCAGGTTCCTGCAGTAACGAAGGTCAGCACACCAGCACTGGTCACCGTGCACACGCCCACCGTCGTCGAATAAAAGCTGATCGCAAAACCCGTTGCGCCCCCACCGATCGCATAGTTTGAACTCGCGGTCAGGGTTGCGCTGGCATCGAAGTTGTAGCTGGTCGGCTGGGCGAAGCTGATGACCTGGTTGGCCTTCGGTGTTGCACTGTTTGATGCACCGGAGGCGCTACCTGTGCCGGCGGCATTCGTTGCAGTCACACTGAAGGTGTAGGCCGTGCCGTTGGTCAAGCTGCCAACGGTGGCAGTACAAGCCGCCGGCCCGGTACAGGTTCCGGTGGCACCGCCGGGGTTGGCAGTTGCCGTATAGCTCGTGATCGGCGAACCGCCGTTGCTGGCGGGTGCGGTGAAAGTCACCGTCGCCTGCGTATCGCCCGCCGTCGCAGTACCTATGGTCGGTGTTCCCGGTACGGCGGGGATTGCAACGGTATGGGGACTGCCACCATTGTAGGACGGAATCGAATTCCCCGCTTTATCGACGATGTTGGTCGATGCGTTGAGGTTCACCTTTATTTCGCCGTTACCAGAAATTTCGGCAATGTTCACGCTTACCGATGAACCGCTGGACGCCGAAACACTGGCTATCCTGCCCGTCGCACCGTTGGCCCCCACCACAGTGAAATCGTCAGTGGAAACATTCGTCACCAGCTCACTGAAGCTGACGTTGAAGGCCATCGACGTATCCGTCGCCAATGGTGAGCCGGACACCGCGATACTACTGACAGAGGGCGGGTTGTTGTCCACGGTTGCATTGGTGGTGTCAGTGGTTGTCGCCCTATTGCCCGCATTGTCGGTGGCGGTGACCTTGACGTTCCGGTTGGTGGCATCGATGTTGCCCAAAACTATCGTATAGGTGGCCGTCCAGGTGCCCGAGCTGTTGGTGGCTGCTACCACCGCACCACCACCGAAGTCGGTCAAGTCCACGGTGACATTGGAAATGGTGTCGGAGTTGTTGTCGCCGCCGGCGGTATTGTTCCAGGTGGCGGTAACCGTATCGCCGATCTTGTAGATTCCGCTGGTTCCAGTAGCACCGCTGATACTGATCCGCGCGTCGGTCACCGTTGGCGCGATGTTGTCCACGGTTGCATTGGTAGTGTCGGCGGTGGTGGTTGTACCGGCTGCGTTGGTCGCACTGACACTGATGTTGCGGTTGGTTGCGTCAATGCCGCCTGAGGTGATGGTGTAGCTAGCCGTCCACATGCCGCCACTGTTCGACGCAGCCACGGCCGGGCCGCCGCCGAACTGGCTGAAGTCCATGGTGACGCTGGTGATTCCAGAGTTGTTGTCACCACCGATGGTGTTGTTCCAGGTAGCAGTAACGGTGTCGCCGACCTTGTAAGCACCGGCGGTGCCGCTGGCACCACTGATGTTGATTCTCGCGTCGGTCACAATGGGTGCCGAGCCATAGATGTATTGGTCCGCCACGCTGGTCGCACTGGTGCCGCCAACCGTTGTCACGGTGACATCGTAGGTGCCCGCACTGTTGCCGGGCGCGGTGGCGGTGATCTGTGTGTCGCTGTTGACGACGTAGGTGGCAACCACGGCACCAAACTTCACTGCGCCGGTGGCCGCTGCTGCACTGAAGCCGGTGCCGGTGATGACCACCGACGTGCCCCCACCACTGGGCCCGGTGGTGGGGGAAACCCCGAGTACAGAAGGCGTTTGAACGGTGGTGAGGTTGTTCAAGACAACCTGGTTGAGGGCAAACGACGTGGCTACACCACCACCGTAGCCTGTGAACATGATTGTGAATGACGAAATCCCCACAAACTCGGGGCCAGAGAAATTCAGGGTCGCTGGAACGCCATATATATTCACCGAACCGCTTCGACTTCCTCCTTTACTGGTCGTAACGAGGTAATTGCCACTATCGAACGGTTCGAGGTTTGTAAGCGCCAGGCTGGTGAGATCAAATACTTTGCCCGTAACTGACGTCGTCACATCGAGCGGCCCCGGCCCACTTGCTCCCCTGCTTACGCCCCAGCCATCAAAGAAGAAGCAATCCATGGTACCCATCACCCCCAGGATGCCATCGCAGCTACGGGGATAGTAGTCAGGCGCCCCGATCACAGAGAAACGCAAGGTCTCGCCATTTTCGGTCCAGGTTGCCGAACTGCGACTGCTGACGTTTTCAATACCCGCGCCATGGGTCAACGAGAATGTCGCGGCCATTGCCGGGGCGCTGACGCCCGCCAGAAACAGCACGAGGCTCCAAAGCACTGCTGTGAATAAAAGCCGAAACCCACCCTTTCCCAAACGCATTGGTCGCCCCTTTGCCATTTCATTCATCCGGACAGGCCCGCCAAGCGTCGCCTGCCAACATTGCTTGATGTCCAAACACACCTGATCAGATGGGCGCCAACCTGCCGGCTGCGCCGCCGTCAAGCGCTCATACCGCAAGCGCCTGCACAGCAGGCCGCTTGCGCGCTCTCACTCACGGAACGATGGCCATCCCCGTCCTCCCAAGGCGTCTCAGGCCAACGCCTGCGGATGGCAGCACGGCCGGATAAACCACCTTGCACGCAAGAAAGCGTGGGTTCTGCCGCAGGATGCCGGCCAGCAGGGTCGAGCCGGAGCGTGGCAGGCCGGCAATGAAGTGGTAACGCCGGCTCATGCGCGCAGCCCAACCGCCGCCGCGCGAGCAGCAGCCATCGTCCAGCACTGAACGCGCACCACCCAACCTGGCGGCACGCCTTTCGCAACACACATACAGCCCCCTGTCATGACGTCCCCACCGGCGGTGCCGGTTTTTCTGCTGGCTCTATTGGGTAAACCGGCAAAAGCGGCGCGCGATCATCATCGCCTCTATGATGTTCATCACACTTTGCAACTGCCAATCCCGCGAACCATCGCGGTCGGCACTGTGACCGAAATCCCGAGCGCCGTCTGTAAGGGCCGCCCGGACACCCCACAAAGCAAAAGCCCGGCGCTGGGCCGGGCTTCGAGCAACGTCGGGGGAGAGAGGACCGGGCTGCTGGAGGTGATTATCCATAGGCCCGGTTACGCTCCGGTGACACCTGCGTTACTCCACGGTAACGCTCTTGGCCAGGTTGCGCGGCTTGTCCACGTCGGTGCCGCGTGCCAGGGCGGTGTGGTAGGCCAGCATCTGCACCGGAATGGTGTGGACGATGGCACTGAGCACGCCGGCATGGCGCGGGGTGCGGATCACGTGCACGCCCTCGGAGGCATTGAAGTTGCTGTCCTGGTCGGTGAACACGAACAGCTCACCACCACGCGCACGCACTTCCTGCATGTTGGACTTCACCTTCTCCAGCAGGCTGTCGTTGGGGGCAATCACCACCACCGGCATTTCCGCATCCACCAGCGCCAGCGGGCCATGCTTGAGCTCGCCGGCCGGATAGGCCTCGGCGTGGATATAGGAGATTTCCTTCAGCTTGAGCGCGCCTTCCAGCGCGATCGGGTAATGCAGGCCGCGGCCGAGGAACAGCGCGTTCGACTTGCCGGCGAAACGCTCAGCCCAGGTGGCGATCTGCGGCTCCAGGTTCAAAGCGTGCTGCACGCTACCCGGCAGATGCCGCAGCTGCTCCAGGTAGTCCGCTTCCTGCGCGGCATCGACCTTGCCATGCAACTTGCCCAGCACCACGGTCAGCTGGAACAGCGCGGCCAGCTGGGTGGTGAAGGCCTTGGTCGAGGCCACGCCGATCTCGGCACCCGCGCGGGTGTAGCAGACCAGCTCGCTGGCACGCGGGATGGCGCTTTCCGGTACGTTGCAGATCGACAGCGTGTGCTTGTGGCCAAGCGACTTGGCGTACTTGAGCGCTTCCATCGTGTCCAGGGTTTCGCCGGACTGGGAGATGGTGACGATCAGATGCTTGGGATTGGCGTAGGCGGCGCGGTAGCGGTATTCGCTGGCGATTTCCACGCTGCACTGCAGGCCGGAGATGGCTTCGATCCAGTAGCGCGCGGTCAGGCCAGCGTAGTAGCTGGTGCCGCAGGCCAGAATCTGCACGCCTTCGATGTCCTTGAACACCGCTTCGGCGTTCTGGCCGAACAGGGTTGCCGGGAAACCACCGGCATCAATCGCTGCCTCGACGGTGTCGGCCAGCGCGCGCGGCTGCTCATGGATTTCCTTCTGCATGAAGTGGCGGTACGGGCCCAGCTCCAACGAGGCCAGCGATACATCCGACATGCGCTGTTCGCGCTGCGCTGGTGCATTGTTGGCATCGAATACACGCACGCCCTGGCGGGTCAGCTCAGCGGTATCGCCCTCTTCCAGGAACATCACCCGACGGGTGGCCTGCAGGATGGCCGATACGTCGGAGGCGACGAAATTCTCGCCATCGCCAAGGCCGATCAGCAGCGGGCAGCCCATCCTCGCCACCACCATGCGCTCGGGCTCGTTCTCACTGATAACCGCCAGCGCGTAGGCACCAGTCAATTCCTTGACCGTGCGCTGCAGGGCGCTGAGCAGATCGTCGCGATCGGCCTTGAGGTGATGGTGGATCAGGTGGGCGATGACTTCGGTATCGGTCTGCGACTCGAACACATAACCCAGTGCCAGCAGCTTCTCGCGCTGCTCTTCGTGATTCTCGATGATGCCGTTATGCACCAGTGCCACGCCCTGGCTGATATGCGGGTGGGCATTGGACTCGGTGACGCCACCGTGGGTGGCCCAGCGGGTATGGCCGATGCCCATCACCGAATGGAACTGCTCGGCGATGGCCGCACCTTCCATCTCGGCAACACGACCGGTGCGACGCACGCGGCGGATGTGCTCGGCATCGAGCACAGCTATGCCGGAGGAATCGTAGCCGCGGTATTCCAGCCGCTTGAGTCCTTCAATCAGTACCGGAACCACATCGCGATCAGCGATCGCTCCCACAATGCCGCACATAGCCTATCCATTGGTGATTACGAACGGACATTCTAAGCCAGCTGGATCAGACAGCCAGCGGACATACCGGGACATCGCCCGCCGGACACTGTCCGGGTGAGCGTCCGCGGACACCCGGACACTCACAACGCTGAATGTTTTACAAACAAATTCAATGAGTTGGAGTTGGCACGCTGCCTGCTTAATAGATACCAACCCCAGCAGCGAAGCCGACGATGATCCGCGACACCTCCGCCCAGGACCAGGTAAGCACCCAGCGCCCACAACCCGTCTGGCGCCGTTGGCTGTGGCCGGCAGTCGCCACCGCAGCGGTGGTGATCGGCATCGGCTATGTGATCAGCAACTGGCTGGGTGCCAGTCGCTCATTCGACGGTGATCGCCTGCGCATTGCCGAAGTCAGCCGCGGCAATCTGGTCCGCGACATCGCCGCCGATGGCCGCGTCATCGCCGCCAACAGCCCGGTGCTGTACGCCATCTCCTCCGGCACGGTGACCTTGAAGGTCGTCGCCGGTGACGTGGTCAAGCAAGGCCAGGAGCTGGCCGTGATCGACAGTCCGGAGCTGCGCAGCAAGCTGGCGCAGGAACAGGCCACTCTGGCCGGTTTGGAAGCCGAAGCCGGCCGCGCCGCACTCGATGCCACCCTGGCCCGCGCCACCGGCGCCAAGATGTCCGACCAGGCCGATCTGGTGCGCATCGCCGCCCAACGCGACCTGCAGCGCTATCAACGCGGCTTTGACGGCGGTGCAGTGCCGCAGGTGGATCTTGCCAAAGCCCAGGACGAGCTGAAGAAGGCCGATATCGAGCTGCAGCACGCCCATCAGGACGCCAGCCTGCAGAGCCAAGGGGCAAGCCTGGATGCGCGCAACAAGCGGTTGATGGCGGATCGTCAGGAAGCCGTGGTGGCTGAAGTGAAGCGTCAGGTAGATGCACTGACCCTGCGCGCACCGTTCGATGGTCAAGTCGGCCAGGTGCAGGCCATCCAGCACACCCAGGTCGCCACCAACGCACCGATCCTGGGTGTGGTTGATCTGTCGCGCTTCGAGATCGAGATCAAGGTGCCGGAAAGCTTCGCCCGTGATCTGGCAATCGGCATGCCGGCCCAGCTCACCAGCGGCTCCGGCCAGCCGTTCCCGGGCGAGATCGCCGCGGTGTCGCCGGAAGTGGTCAACGGCGAAGTCGTCGCCCGCCTGCGTTTCTCCGACAAGCAGCCGCCCGGCCTGCGCCAGAGCCAGCGCATGAGCGCACGCATCCTGCTGGATACCCGCAACAACGTGCTCAAGGTTGAGCGCGGCCCGTTCGTCGAACAGTCCGGTGGTCGTTATGCCTATGTGGTCAGCGGCGGCACTGCGGTGCGCCGTCCGATCCAGACCGGCGTCAGCAGCCTGGGCGAAGTTGAAATCGTCTCCGGCCTGCAGCCGGGCGAAAAGATCGTCGTCTCCGGTGCTGACCTGTTCGGTGATATCGAGCGCGTATCGATCAATTGATTGAGAGCTGAGAGTCGGGATTGGAAACAGCTGCTGGCGTCCGGGGCGTCGTGAACCCTGCCGCCAACGCTGCAACGCCACTCCCGGTTCTCGACTCCCTGATTCATCGCCTCACCTTTGCAATACCCGTCCCAAGCCCCGCTCCACATTCCCCGTCGCTGAAAGGAATACCCATGCTCCAGATGCAATCCGTCTCCAAGGTCTTCCGTACCGAACAGGTTGAAACCCATGCGCTGCGTTCGCTGGACCTGCATGTGCGCGAAGGCGAGTTTGTCGCGGTCACCGGCCCGTCGGGTTCGGGCAAGACCACCTTCCTCAACATCGCCGGCCTGCTGGAAACCTTCACCAGCGGCCAATACCTGCTCGATGGCCAGGACGTCAGCCACCTCGGCGATGACGCCCGCTCGCGCCTGCGCAACCAGAAGATCGGCTTCATCTTCCAGGGCTTCAACCTGATCCCCGACCTCAACCTGTTCGACAACGTCGATGTGCCGCTGCGCTACCGCGGCATGCCCTCAGCCGAGCGCAAGCAGCGCATCGAGAAAGCCTTGAGCGACGTCGGCCTGGGTTCGCGCATGAAGCATTACCCGGCCGAACTGTCCGGCGGCCAGCAGCAGCGTGCAGCAATCGCCCGCGCCCTGGCTGGCAGCCCGCGCCTGCTGCTGGCCGACGAACCTACCGGTAACCTCGATACGCAGATGGCACGTGGCGTGATGGAGCTGCTGGAAGAGATCAACAGCCAGGGCACCACCATCGTCATGGTGACCCATGATCCGGAACTGGCCGCACGCGCCCAGCGCAACGTGCACATCGTCGACGGCCAGGCCACCGACCTGATCCGCGAACCGGTGCTGGCACACGCCGCACGCATCGCCGCTGTCGCCGACAACCAGGGCTGAGTCAACGATCATGTCGCTGTTCGCCTACCACCTCCGCCAAGGCCTGCGCAGTCTGCGCCGCACCCCCGTGCTGACCGCACTGATGGTGCTGTCGATTGCGATGGGCATTGGCGCGTCGATGACCACGCTGACGGTAAAGCACCTGCTCTCGGGCGACCCCCTGCCCGGGCGCAGCGCGCAGATCTATTACCCGCAGCTGGATGCATCGCCGCGTGGTGAGCGGGCCCGCAGCGAACCGCTGGACATGCTCGACTACACCTCGGCGACGGACCTGTGGCGTGATGGTCCAGCCGATCGCAAGGCTTTGGTGGTGGACAGCCCCGTCAAGTTATCCGCTCCCGGTAGCCAAGTGCCGGCGATGATGACGACGTTGCTGTCCACCACGGCCGATTTCTTCCCGATGTTCCAGGCACCGATGGCCTACGGTGCCGGCTGGTCGGCCGAGGATGACCAGCGCCGCGCCCGCGTAGCGGTGATCTCCGCGGAATTGAACCAGCGCCTGTTCGACGGCAAGGACAGCACCGGCAAGATGCTGCGCATCCGCGACAGCGAAGTGCGCATCATCGGCGTGCTCAAGCCATGGCGTCCGTCGCCCCTGTTCTACACCGTCGCTGGCGGACGCTTTGCACAGGGCGATACGGCCGACTATTACCGGCCGGTCGAAGACGTGATGGTGCCGTTCTTCACCGGCCTGCAGATCAACGCCGGCAACTTCCAGCAGTTCACCTGCAACACGCTGCCGGAGAAGCCCGGCCATCTGGAAAACACCGATTGCGTCTGGCTGCAGTTGTGGGTGCAGCTGGACAGCACTGCCAAGGTTGCTGCCTACCAGCAACACCTGCAGGCCTATGTGCAGCAACAACAGCAGCTGGGCCGCATCAGCCAGCCCGAGCTGGTGCGCCTGCGCAGCCTGATGGAGTGGATGGACTACAACGGCGTGGTTCCGCGCGATGTGAAACTGCAGGCATGGATGGCCATTGCCTTCCTGGTGATCTGCCTGTTCAACACCATCGGTCTGCTGCTGGCCAAGTTCCTGCGCCGCACCGGCGAAATCGGCGTACTGCGTGCACTCGGCGCCACCCGCGCAATGGTGTTCCAGCAGTGCCTGATCGAAGCAGCCCTGATTGGTGTTGGCGGCGCTGTGCTGGGACTGCTGTTCACCCTGTTCGGCTTGTGGAGCATCCGCCAGCAGCCTCTGGCCTATGCCGACATGGTGCAGCTGGACATGAGCATGCTCGGCCTCACCTTCGCCACCGCGGTAACGACCACCGTTCTTGCTGGACTGCTGCCGGCGCTGCGCGCCGCGCGCATCGATCCGGCCCTGCAGATCAAGGCGCTGTAAGCGATGACCCTGGACATCAAACCCATCATCAGCACGCTGTCGCGGCATCGCATCGCCGCCAGCCTGATCGTGCTGGAAATCGCACTGGCCTGCGCGGTGCTGTGCAATGCACTGTTCCTGGCCGCATCGCGGATGGAGCTGATCAGCATGAACAGCGGCGTCGACGAGGCATCCATCGCAACACTCAGCCTGCTCGACTGTGACTCCTGCAGCGAAGTCGACGTCAACAGCCGCTGGCTGCAGCAGCTGCGCAGCCAGGCTGGCGTGCAGGCGGTGGGCGTGCTCAATGCGGTGCCGTTCGGCCAACGTGCCGGCACTGCCGGTGTCTCGCTGGATCAGGAAGGCAAGCACCATGGCGGCGTACCACACTTCTACTTGATGGATGCAGGCGCCATCGATGCGTTGCAGCTGAAGCCGGCACAAGGCCGCATGTTCAGCGATGCCGATTACCAACCGGTGGAGAATTTCCTGCCGGCGCACGCACAGGTCTGGATTACCCAGGCTTTTGCCAAGCATCTGTGGCCGGGCCAGGACCCGCTGGGCAAGCAGCTGTGGATGGGCGACTACCAGCTCACCGTGGCCGGTGTTCTGGCGCACTTCTCGCGCCCGGACCCGGGCCGCAGCGAGAACGGCCTGGCAGGCATGGAATGGTCAGTGATTGTGCCGGTAACCACCGATGCGCAGGCCGGTACCTATGTAATCCGCGCCAACCCGCGTGACCTGCAACGTATCGTCAGCGACGCCGTCGCCGCCGCCCCGAAAGTCACCCCGGAGGCAATCATCTCCGCCGACTACAGCAAGACACTGCAGCAACTGCGCGAGGTCTACTTCCAGCAGGACCGCAGCATGACCCGCTTGCTGCTGGGCATCTGCCTGGTGATGCTGCTGGTCACCGCGCTGGGCATCATCGGTCTGGCCAGCTTCTGGGTGCAACAGCGCACCAAGCAGATTGGCGTGCGCCGCGCCCTTGGTGCAACCCGCCGCCAGATCATCAGCTACTTCCAGACCGAGAACCTGCTGCTGACCAGCGCCGGCATCGTGCTCGGCATGCTGCTGGCCTACACCGGCAATCAATTGCTGATGACTTACTTCGAAATACCCCGGCTGCCGCTGTATTACCTGCCGCTGGGTGCCGTACTGCTGTGCTTGCTGGGCCAGGCCGCCGTCATCGGCCCTGCCCTGCGCGCTGCTTCCATCCCACCCATCGTCGCCACCCGCAGCGCCTGAGCTGCCAAGGATCGTCCATGTTCAGTTACTACTTCAAACTTGCGCTGCGCAGCTTCGGCCGCAACAAGATCCTGACCGCACTGATGGTACTGGCCATCGCGCTCGGCATCGGCGCGGCGATGACCACCTTGACCGTGTTCAAGGTGTTGTCCGGTGATCCGATCCCGCACAAGAGCGATCGTCTGTTCTACGTGCAGTTGGATCCGGGCATGCGTGAAGGCTACAAGGCCGGTGAAGAGCCGGAGATGCAGCTGACCCGCTTCGATGCGGAAACCCTGCTGAGCCAGAAGAAGGCACCGCGCCAAGCCCTGATGACCGGTGGTGGCGGCATCGTCGATCCGCGCGTGGATGCACTCAAGCCTTTCAGCATCAGCATGCGCTATACCTCGGCCGATTTCTTCCCGATGTTCGATACGCCGTTTGCTTTCGGCCAGGGCTGGACCGGTGACGAAGACCAGGGCCGCAGCCGCGTTGCGGTGATCAGCAAGACCCTCAACGACAAGCTATACAAGGGTGCGAACAGCGTCGGCAAGGAAGTGCTGGTCGAAGGCCATGCATTTCGCATTGTCGGCGTGCTGAAGGAATGGAAGCCGGCGCCGAAGTTCTATGACCTGTACTCCGGCAAGTTCGATTCCGAAGAAGACGTGTTCGTGCCGTTCAGCACCTCGCTGGAGCTCAAGCTGGACCGCAATGGCAGCATGAACTGCTTTGGCCGCGAGATCGTCAACGATGCCATGGCCTTGAACGTGCCCTGCGCTTGGGTCCAGTACTGGGTTGAGCTGAATTCGCCCAGCGATGCCAAGGGTTTCAAAGGCTACCTGGACAACTACTCCGAGCAGCAGCGTGCCAGCGGTCGCTTCGAGCGTCCGGCCAACACCCGCCTGCGTGATGTCATGGACTTGATGGAATACCGCAACGCGGTGCCGGGTGACGTGCGCCTGCAGATGTGGCTGGCCTTCGGTTTCCTGCTTGTGTGCCTGGTCAATACCGTTGGCCTGCTGCTGGCCAAATTCCTGCGTCGCAGCGGTGAAATCGGCGTGCGCCGTGCACTGGGTGCCAGCCGCGCGGAGATCTTCAAGCAATGCCTGATCGAGGCCGGCACGATTGGCTTGGCCGGTGGCCTGCTGGGCTTGGTGTTTGCACTGTTCGGGCTGTGGGCAGTGCGTCAGCGCCCGGCCGAGTACGCCTCGCTAGCTCACTTGGACGGCTCAATGCTGCTGATCACCTTCGCGCTGGCGGTGTTCGCCAGCATGCTCGCCGGCATCCTGCCCGCCTGGCGCGCCATGCAGGTAGCCCCAGCACTGCAACTCAAGAGCCAGTAACGCAATTACCCCCTCCCTTGCGCACCGCGCAGGGGAGGGCTGGGGAGGGGTGCTTTGGCACTGAAGGTCCCCTCGCCTCTCCCAACAAAAAACCCATTCCCAGCGTCACGCCTCCCCGGAGACACCTCATGGAAATCCGCCCCATCCTCTCCACGCTGTCGCGGCATAAAACAGCCGCCGCACTGATCGTGCTGGAGATCGCGCTGAGCTGCGCCATCATCTGCAACGCACTGTTCATCGTCTCCCAGCGCATCGAAAACATGCAGCAGGCCAGCGGCATCGATGAAAGCCAGCTGATCGAAATCGGCCTCAGCGGCATCGGCAAGCAGGTAGACGGCGACGCGCGCACGGTTGAGGACATTGCCTCGTTGCGCGGCATCGCCGGCGTTGAGAACGTGGCCATCATCAACCAGCTGCCGTTCCAGGGCGGTTCCTGGAACACCTCGTTGTCCGCCAGTCCCGAACCCGATGCACAGTCGGTCAACGGCGCGCAGTACACCATCGGTGAGAACACGCTCAAGACCCTGGGCTTGAAGTTGACTGCCGGGCGTGACTTCAATGCCGACGAGTACATGAGCAATGACAAACTGGAGAAAGAGCAGAATCTGGAATCGGTTAGCCTGTCGGTGATCCTCACCGAATCGATGGCCAAGAAGCTGTTCCCGGATGGCGCTGCCGTCGGTAAGACGCTGTACATGGCCAACATCCCGGTCACCGTCGTTGGCGTGGTGCAGACCCTGCTGCGGCCCAACAACCAGAACGGCAACCGCACCGATTCGCTGATGTTCCCGATCCGCATGAACTACGCCAACGGCGGCCGCTTCGTCATCCGCGTGACCGATCCTGCGCGCCGCGCTGAAGTGCTGAAGCAGGCAGTGGCAGCGCTGGAAAAGAACGATCCCAATCGTTTGATCTACAGCAAACAGACCGTCGAAGAGAAGCGTGCCAAGTACTTTGCCGACGACCGCGACATGATCGGCCTGCTGCTGATCGTCAGCGGCCTGCTGTTGCTGGTGACCGCACTGGGCATCATCGGCCTGGCCAGCTTCTGGGTGCAGCAGCGCACCAAGCAGATCGGCATCCGCCGCGCCCTGGGTGCTACCCGTGCACAGATCCTGCGTTACTTCCAGACCGAGAACTTCCTGCTGGCCGGCATCGGCATCGTGGTCGGCATGTTGCTGGCCTACCTGCTCAATCAGTGGCTGATGGGCCGCTACGAGCTGCCACGCTTGCCGCTGCTGTATCTGCCGGTTGGCGCGGTGCTGCTGTGGCTGCTCGGCCAGATCGCGGTGTTCGGCCCGGCGCGCAAGGCGGCATCGATTCCACCGGCGGTGGCCACCCGCAGCACCTGATCCATCGGCTCAAGGAAGGGACATGTTCGGCTATTACCTGCAACTGGCGTGGCGCGGCTTCGGCCGCAACAAGGTACTGACCACCTTGATGGTGCTGACCATCGCGGTAGGTATAGGCGCGACCATGACCACCCTTGGCCTGTACTTCGTACTGTCAGGGGATCCGATTCCAGGCAAGAGCCAGCAGCTGTTCTACCCGCAACTGGAGCCGCGCAGCCTGGGCAAGGACGCCACGCTGGAGTCGGACCCGTTGGCGCAGATGACCCGCTACGACGCCGAGGAGTTGTTACGGCAGAAGCGCGGTGATCGGCAGGCGCTGATGTCGGCAGGCTCGGTGACGGTGCTGCCTACGGGCAGGGCCACGCAGCCGTTCCGGGTGATGACGCGCTATACCTCGGCTGACTTCTTCCCGATGTTCGAGGTGCCGCTGGCCGCTGGCAATGCCTGGAGCGCGGCCGAGGATGATGGCCGTGCGCTGGTTGCGGTCATTGACCGCAAACTGGCGCAGCGGCTATACGGCACGGAGAACGCCATCGGCAAGCAACTGCGCCTGCCGCAGGGTGTGTTCCAGGTGGTCGGCGTGCTCGGCAACTGGAAGCCGACGCCGCGCTTCTATGACCTGACCAGCCAGCGTTATGGCGGCGACGAACAGATCCTGCTGCCGTTCTCCACCTCGCGCGCACTGACCTTGGATACCCAGGGCAGCATGGACTGCTGGGGTAGCAGCGAAGATGGCGAAGGCAATCGCGGCCTGACCGCGCCCTGTGCCTGGCTGCAGTATTGGGTGCAGCTGGACACTCCGGAGAAAGCGCGCGACTACCTGAAATACCTGGCTGACTATTCCGATAGCCAGCGCGCCAGTGGCCGCTTCGAGCGCCCCACCAATGTGCGCCTGCATGACGTGATGGGCTGGCTGGACTTCAACCGCATCGTACCCAACGACGTGCGCCTGCAGATGTGGCTGGCCTTCGGCTTCCTGCTGGTCTGCCTGATCAACACGGTGAGCCTGCTGCTGGCCAAGTTCCTGCGCCGCAGTGGCGAGATCGGCATACGCCGGTCGCTGGGTGCTTCGCGTACCGACATATTCAAGCAATGCCTTATCGAAGCCGGTTCCATCGGGCTGGCCGGCGGAGTGCTGGGGCTGGGCTTCGCGGCGATGGGCCTGTGGCTGATCCGCCAGCAACCGGACGAGTACGCACAGTTGGCGCAGATGGATGTCACTACCCTCTGGATGACCTTCGTTCTGGCCGTTGGCGTGAGCCTGCTTGCGGGGCTGCTGCCGGCCTGGCGGGCAATGCAGATCCCGCCTGCATTGCAGCTCAAGAGCCAATGACGCGATGGCATTGCATCCATCCAGCGACCAACGGCAGCTTACGCCGCCACGGAGAACTCCCTTGGACATCCGCCCCATCCTGTCGATGCTGTCCCGGCACAAGATTGCCGCGCTGCTGGTCATCTTCGAGATCGCGATCAGCTGCGCCATCATCTGCAATGCGGTTTTCATCATCAGCAACCGCATTGCGCAGATCCAACTGCACAGTGGCGTGGCCGAAGACGAGCTGGTCTATCTGGCCACCAGCAGCTTGCTGCCTGACGTCAACTACGATGCCCTGCGCAAGCAGGATCTCGCCGCACTTGCTGCAGTCCCCGGCGTGAAGGCGGTCAGCAGCATCAACCAGATTCCCTATGGCGACAATGTCTGGGGCTCGGGCATACGCCTGCAACCGGACCAGAGCCGCCCCAGCGTGCATGCATCCAATTACATGGACGACGGCCAACTGCTGCCGACTTTCGGCCTGCAGCTGCGCGAAGGCCGTGGCTTCAAGCCCGACGAATATCTGGAGAACAGCACCTTCGCTGCTGGCGACGGCGCTCCGTCGGTACCCAGCGTGTTGTTGAGTCAGTCGCTGGCCACGTTTCTGTTTCCGGATGGCAATGCGCTGGGCAGCAACATCTATGTCTGGGGCAGCAAGCCCACCCAAGTGGTTGGCGTGATCGAGGACTTGCTGGCTCCGGGCGAGGCCACCGAGTTCGGCAACCGCTTCAACAGCATGGTGTTCCCGATCCGGGTCTCCAATGGCGCCTATGCGCTGCGCACCAGTCCAGAGCAGCGCGAGGCCGTGCTCAAGGCCGCCATTGCGGCACTGAACAAGGCCGACCCCAACCGCATCATCGAGCAACAGGGCACGCTGTCGCGGATGCGCGACGACTTCCACCACCGCGACCGCTCGGTGATCTGGCTGCTGCTGGCGGTGAGCATCGCGCTGCTGGCAGTAACCGCGTTCGGTATCGTCGGCCTTGCCAGCTTCTGGGTGCAGCAGCGTACTCGCCAGATCGGCATCCGCCGCGCCCTGGGCGCTACCCGCAAACACATCCTTCGCTCCTTCCAGCTGGAAAACCTGCTGCTGAGCAGTGCCGGCATCGTCCTTGGACTGATGCTGGCCTATGCGCTGAACCTGGTGCTGATGAGCCAGTACGAGCTGCCGCGCCTGCCGCTGATCTACCTACCCATCGCAGCACTGCTGCTGTTGTTGCTGGGTCAGTTCGCCGTACTTGGGCCAGCGCGACGCGCTGCTGCGGTGCCACCTGCGGTTGCCACGCGTGCCGCCTGATTCTCTTCCAATGTTCGCCGGAGTCGCCTCGATGAAAACCAAGTTGCCGTCCCTGCTGCTGATGCTGTGCTCGCTGCTGGTGATCCCAGCGCATGCAGCCGATGCTGACAATGCCAGCCTGCACGACACCATCGCCGCACTCGACCACGGCATGTTCGACAGCTTCAACCACTGCAGCGATCCAGCCCAGTTCGAAAAGCATGCGGGCTATTTCGATCCGGCGGTGGAGTTCTACCACGACAACGGCGGTGTCACCTGGACCCGCGACGCCATGCTGGCAAACACCCGCAAGCATGTCTGCGGCAACTACACGCGGCAGCTGCTTCCGGGCACTCTGGAAGTGTTTCCGATCAAGGATTTCGGCGCGATCGCACGCGGTCAACACCAGTTCTGCGACCTCAACGGCGAACACTGCGACGGTCTGGCCGACTTCGTCATCATCTGGCGCCTGCGTGATGGCCAGTGGCAGGCAACGCGAGTACTCAGTTACGCACACCGCGCAGCGGCAGGACCCGCACCATGAACTACACGCTGGAAACCGGACTGCGCGGCTGCATCCGCCACCCAAGGACGATGGCTCTGGTAGTACTGACCCTGGCTCTGGGATTGGCCTCGGTGATGACCATGTTGAGCCTGTTGTCGGTACTGGCGGCTGACCCCCTGCCCGGCATCAGCCAGAACCTGCATCTAGCCTGGGCCGACTCGCGCCAGGCGGCAAAAAGTGGCGAAAGCGACAGCTACGGCGATGGCTCGCCGGTGCCGCCGCTGTGGAAATTGGCCGACGTGCAGGCGATGCGTCAGCTGCGCCCGGATATCCCGCAGGTAGCATTGCTGACCGCCCCACTGACGGTCGGCAACACAGACAACACTCTCAGCAAGAATGTATCGGCAAGCCTGGCCATGGGGCCGATGCTGCCGGTATTCGGTGTGCCGCTGCGGCATGGCCGCTTCTGGACCGCCGAGGAAGAAGCAGCACGCACGCCGGTGGTGATAATCAGCCGTGCACTCAGCCAGCACCTACTGGGCCGCGAAGACGGCACCGGTGCCGAAATCCGTCTAGGCAAGCACAACTTCCGCGTCATCGGCATCAGCGAACGCTGGGCGCCGCGCCCACGTCCGCACTTCCTGCCTTCGTACAATGCCGGTTGGGAGGGCGATGGCGATGAGCTGTTCGCGCCCGCAGAAGCAGTACTGGCTTCGGGTGCGGAGATCACCAGCACCCGCATCTGTGATGGCAATGGCTTCGGCGGCTTCCGCTTCGATCAGATCGATACCCAGCAGTGCCGCTGGCTGGTGCTGTGGGCGGAACTGAAGGACGCGCAACAGCGCGACAGCTATGCACAAAGCCTGCAGACCTTTGCGGCTGATCGGCATGCAGCAGGTATCTTCGCGCGTGACGCCAGCACCCGTCTGCAGTCAATGGCGCAGTGGCTGCATTTCAACCGGGTGGTGCCCGACAGCGTGCGGCTGAATCTCTGGCTTGCAGCGGGATTGTTGGTGTTGTGCCTGGTCAATGTGGCCGGCCTGCTCGCAGCACGCTTCCTGCGCCGTGCCGGTGAGCATGGTGTGCGTCGTGTCCTGGGCGCGCCCCGCCGCTCGATCATCGCCGCCTGCCTGGTGGAGTCCACCTTGGCCGGTTTGCTGGGTGGATTGCTGGCGTTGCCGCTGACGCTGGCCGGCCTGTGGTTGATGCGCCAACAAGGCGAAGCTTACTCATCACTGGCACAGCTGAGCCCTGCGCTATTTGCCGGCCTGCTGTTGATGGCGGTAATCACCGGCGTGGTGGTCGGTCTGCTGCCAGCCATCCGTGCTGCGCGCCAGGAACCCGCGCTGCAGGTCAAAACCCTATGAACAAGGCTATCGCATGAATCCGTTGCTCTCCTCCATGCGCCGCCAGCCGCTGATGCCTTGGTTGATCGTGCTGCAGATCACCGTGGCCTGCGCCATCCTGTGCAACACCTTGTTCCTGCTCGCGCAGCAAGCGGGGCCGCTGTTGATCGACGATGGCATCGCCGACAAGGAAGTCATCGTCATCGACCAGGTGGTGCGCCCGGATGGCAACTGGACTGCGGCACAGGCCAGCGCCGGTGCCGATGCACTTGCACAGATTCCCGGCGTCAAGCGTGCGTCCGCCGTGGTTGGCGCGCCGATGCGCGAAACCCTGACCATGGTCTACGACCTGAAATCAGCCAACGGCCCAACCGTGCAGGTCAGCGGCTTCATCGGCAAGCAGCTGATCGACACGCTGGGCCTGCAGCTCAGCCGTGGCCGCGACTTCCTCGACAACGAATACGCCGATCTGCAGCTCGGTGATGATGCCAACACTGCCAGCACGCCCATCATCATCACCGAGGCATTGGGCCGAACCCTGTTCGACGGCAATCCAGTCGGGCAGGCACTCACCTCCGGGAATGGCAGCAGCCACTATGTAGTTGTCGGCGTTGTCGCCCACCTGCTGCGCTACCAGCTCAGCGAACTGGACGATGGCAAGGCCGAGTACGCCATCCTGTTGCCGCGACGCCCGGCCGGCCTGCCACTGCTGAGTTTCGTGGTGCGCGCCGATGCCGATCAGCGCGACGCGGTAATCAAAGCCGTACCCGGCGTACTGCAGACGACGTACGCCGGACAGATGGCGAAGAGCTTCAACCCGGCCGTGTCCAGCTACGAGCAGTTGCGCAGCAATGGTATGCGCAACCGCCGCGCCGCGGTATGGCTGCTGCTCACCGTCAATCTGGTTGTTGCGACTATTACCTTGATCGGTATCGCCAGCCTCAGCGGCTATTGGATCCAACAGCGCACCCGCCAGATCGGCATCCGTCGCGCGCTGGGCGCTACCCGCAGCCAGGTGATGCGCCAGTTCCTGGCGGAGAACCTGTTGCTGACCGCCGCGGGCTTGCTGATCGGTCTGCTGCTGGCGTTGCTGATCAACCAGTGGTTGATGCAGCATTACGAGCTGCCACGGTTGCCTTGGGCCTATCTGCTGGTCGCTGGCGGCTTGATGCTGCTGCTCGGGCAAGCTGCGGTTGCGGCACCTGCGCGGCGTGCCGCACGGCTGCCACCTGCCAGCGCGACCCGCACCGTGTAATGTGCTGACTTCAGCGCCCGCGCTGCGTCCCCCAATCTTCTTCTGCGACAACTGATGCCACAGATCCTGATCATCGACGACAACACCGCCGTGGCCACCGCGCTGGATGTGCTGTTCTCCCTGCACGACATCGACACCCGCCACGCCACCTCGCCCGAGCAGGGCCTGGCGATGCTGGCCGAGCATGAATTCGATCTGGTCCTGCAGGACATGAACTTCACCGCCGACACCACCTCCGGCGAGGAGGGCCAGGATCTGTTCCGGCGCATCCGCCAGGCACATCCGGACCTGCCGGTGATCCTGCTCACTGCGTGGACGCACCTGGACAGCGCGGTGGAGCTGGTCAAGGCCGGTGCCTCCGACTATCTGGCCAAGCCTTGGGACGACGGCCGTCTGCTGACCACGGTCAACAACCTGCTGGAACTGGCCGAAGCGCGCCGCGAACTGGCCCGCCGCCGCGCCCGCGAGCAGCGCCAGCAACAGGCGCTGCACGACCGCTACGATCTGCGTGGGCTGGTGTTCGCCGACCCGTCCAGCGAACGCATCATCGCCCTCGCCTGCCAGGTCGCGCGCTCCGAACTGCCGGTATTGATCACCGGACCGAACGGTGCCGGCAAGGAGAAGATCGCCGAGATCATCCAGGCCAACTCGGCGCACAAGAAAGGTCCATTCGTCGCGCTGAACTGCGGCGCCATTCCTTCCGAACTGATCGAGGCCGAGCTGTTCGGCACCGAGGCCGGCGCCTACACCGGCGCCAACAAGGCCCGCGAGGGCAAGTTCGAGGCCGCTGATGGCGGCACCTTGTTCCTCGACGAAATCGGCAACCTGTCGCTAACCGGGCAGATGAAACTGCTGCGCGTGCTGGAAACCGGGCGCTTCGAGCGGCTCGGCTCCAACCGCGAACGGCAGGTCAAGGTGCGCGTGGTCAGCGCCACCAATGCCGACCTGCCGGCAATGATCCGCGCCGGCAGCTTCCGCGAAGATCTCTACTACCGACTCAATACCGTCGAGCTCAGCCTGCCGCCGCTGGCCGAACGACGCGAGGACATCCTGCCGCTGGCGCAGTATTTCCTCGCCGATGGCAAGCCGCTGTCGGCACCGGCCTTGCAGGCCCTGCAGCGCCACAACTGGCCGGGCAATGTGCGCGAGCTGCGCAACGTGATCCAACGCGCCGCCCTGCTCGCACAGGGCCCGCGCATTGAAGTTGCCGACCTGAACCTGCCACGTGCGCCGGCAAGACCTACCGCACCGGCAGACGAGCCCGACCGCGAACACATTGTCAGCGCCTTAGAACGTGCTGGCGGCGTCATCGCCCAGGCCGCCGCCGAGCTGGGTTTGAGCCGGCAGGCGCTATATCGCCGCATGGATCGCCACGGCATCCCGCGCGAGTGAGCACACATCAGTGAAAACGCGCTCCTTCACCTTCACCCTGTTCCTGCGCCTGCTGCCGGTGCTGGCACTTGCTGCGGCCTTGCCGTGGTTCCTGGCCTACTGGATGGACCGCGGCTGGGTGGTCGTGTGCGTGTCCACCGTGCTCCTGCTGGCAGCGATGTGGTGGGCCCTGAGCCGCGCCACCGCGCCTATCCGCTCGCTGCTGCGGGCGCTGGCCGGCACCACCAGCAGTTATCGCGACGGTGAGTTCAACTTCGGCGTGCATTGGCGCGGACATGATGAATTCGCGCAACTGGTGCAGGCCCATGCCGAGCTGGGCGATGTGCTGCGCGAGCAACGGCAATCACTGGTACAACGCGAGCTGCTGCTCGACACCATGGTGCAGAACACGCCGGTGGCGATGCTGCTACTTACCGATGGCGGCGATGGCGTGCAACGGGTGACCTTCTCCAACACTGCGGCGCGCAAGCTGCTGCATGGTGGCTGGAAGCTGGAAGGCCAGCGCATGCATGAGCTGCTGGAGAACATGCCGATCGAGCTGCGCAATGCCATCGCCCGTGGCGGCGACAGCCTGTTCGCGGTGCGTGACCCGGACGCGGCCGAAGACGATGACGACGACGAGCAGATCTACCATCTGTCGCGTCGTGCCTTCCATTTGAATGGACGCCCGCATGAGCTGTTGCTGCTACGCCTGCTCACCGCCGAGCTGCGCCGCCAGGAAGTGCAGACCTGGAAGAAGGTGATTCGCGTCATCAGCCACGAGCTCAACAATTCGCTGGCACCGATTGCCTCGCTGGCGCATTCCGGCGCCGAGCTGGTGCGACGCGGCCGCTATGACCGGCTGGAAGATATCTTCGGCACGGTGGAAGAACGTGCACGCCATCTGGAAGGCTTCATTCGCGGCTATGCACGCTTCGCCAAGCTTCCACAACCGCAGCTGCAGACGGTTGCCTGGAGCCAGTTCCTGCATACCCTGCAGCAGCAGATCAGCTTCCGCATGGAACCGATGGCGGACGAGCAGTACAGCCGTCTGGATCAATCGCAGTTCTCGCAGGCGTTGTTGAACCTGCTTAAGAACGCGCATGAAGCCGGTGCTGACAATGGCGCTGCGGATGATTCGGTTGAAGTGCGTATCGCACGACTGCCGAACTGGCTGCGCATCGAGGTATTGGATCGCGGCACCGGCATGAACGAAGCGGTGCTGCAGAACGCGCTGATGCCGTTCTACTCAACCAAACGCAATGGCACCGGCTTGGGTTTGGCGTTGACCCGCGAGATCATCGAAGCACACGGCGGCCGTATCTCATTGCAGAACCGCAAGGACGGCGGCCTATGCGTGGCGATTCTGTTGCCGCATGACTAAGCGAATGTGATTGCGGTTGTTGTGGGAGCGGCGTCAGCCGCGAAGCTGACACCGCATCCACGACCGCAATACCGGGTGATCTGAAAGCACCCCGGCTTCGCGGCTTACGCCGTTCCCACAAGGGCAAAGCTGAAGCAGTAGCTCAGGACTTCTTTACCGGCCGCACCCAGCCTTCAATCGTCTGCTGGCGTGTGCGCGCTACCGTCAACTGGCCTGCAGGCGCGTCGCGGGTGATCACCGAACCAGCACCGATCGTTGCCCCATCTTCAAGCGTCAGCGGCGCCACCAGCGAGCTGTTGGAGCCGACAAACACCTTGTCACCGATCGTGGTCTGGAACTTGTTCACGCCATCGTAGTTGCAGGTGATGGTGCCGGCACCGATGTTGGTGCCGCTGCCGATCACCGCATCACCCAGATAGGTGAGATGGTTGGCCTTGCTACCTTTGCCCAGCGTGGTCTTCTTGGTTTCCACGAAGTTGCCAACGTGCACGCCATCGGCCAACACGGTGCCCGGACGCAGTCGTGCAAACGGGCCGATCTGCGCCGCGCCTTCGCTGATCACACCTTCCAGATCACAGTGCGGACGCACTTCGGTGCCGGCGCCGAGCTTGACGTCCTTCAGCCGCACGAAGGCACCGATGCTGACGCCATCACCCAGCTCGACCTCGCCTTCCAGAATCACGTTGGCGTCGATCTGCACATCGCGACCGACCTTGACCGTGCCGCGCTGATCGAAGCGCGACGGATCCAGCAGGCGCGCGCCCTGCTCGCACAGCGCCTTGGCTGCACGCAGCTGCCAGGCCCGCTCCAACTGGGACAGCTGCCACGGGTCGTTCGCACCCTCGGCTTCCTGCGCATCGGCAACCAGCACCAGTTCGGCCGGCGCGTATTCACTGGCAGCAGAAGCGAACACGTCGGTCAGGTAGTACTCGCCCTGCGCATTGCTGTTGGACAGGCCAGACAGCCAGCGACGCAGCGCGGTGGACTCGGCGGTGATGATGCCGGTGTTCACCGTGCGGATACGCTTCTGTTCGTCGCTGGCATCTTTCTGTTCGACGATGGCAGCGACCCTGCCCTCGGCATCACGCACGACGCGGCCGTAACCATTGGGGTCATCCAGCTCAGCTACCAGCACCGCCAGACGCGGACCGTTGTTCAACAGCGCGCTCAGCGTTTGAGCGCGCATCAACGGCACATCGCCATACAGCACCAGCACCTGGGCGGTATCCGGAACCTGCGGCATCGCCTGCTGCACAGCATGGCCGGTGCCCAGCTGCTGGCTCTGCTCGGCCCACAGCAGATCAGTTTGATCGGCGAAGGCGGCGCGCACTGCTTCACCGCCGTGGCCGTAGACCACATGAATGCCGGCCGGCTGCAGCTCACGCGCGGTGGCAATCACATGGGCCAGCATCGGCTGGCCGGCGATGGGTTGCAGCACCTTGGGCAACAGCGATTTCATGCGTTTGCCGGCGCCGGCGGCGAGAATGATGACGTGCAGCGGCTGGGTCATGCTTACAACTTCCTTCGAGGTTCTCTGGATTCTAAGCGCAAGGGGGTAGCATTGCAGGCTATTCGCCAGAGCCCGCCATATCCATGAGCCTATTCCGCCAAGGCACCCAGTTCATCATCATAGGTGTGGCGCAGCTGGCGTTGGACTGGGGCGTGTTTGTTGCTGCGACGGCGCTGGGTATACCCGTCGCGCCCAGCAATCTACTGGGGCGGATCAGTGGCGCCGTGCTCGGCTTCTGGCTCAACGGCCGCTATACGTTTGCCACGCAGGGCGAGCAACGCCATGGCTGGAAGCGCTTTGCGCGCTTTTGGGTACTCTGGCTGCTGATGACCGTGATCAGCACTGCGCTGATCGACTGGGTCGCACAGTCACTGGGCCTGCAATATGCGTGGCTGGCCAAGCCGGTGGTCGAGCTGGGGCTGGCGGTGGTGAGCTTCTTCGCGCTGCGCCATGTGGTCTATCGCTGATAGCGCTTTTGGTAGTGCCGAGCCATGCTCGGCACTACAAAAAACAGGGCAAAAAAAACGCCGGCTTTGGCCGGCGTTTTTCTTTGGTGCTGCTGCAACCCTCAGTGCTTGAGGTTGCGGCGCAGACGCTCCAGGGCTTGCAGCTGGGCGGTGACTTCCGCCAGCTTCTGCTGTGCCTCGGCCAGTTCCATGGCTTCGCCACGGTGCGCCAGTACGCGCTCTGCTTCTTCCTTCGCCTTGCGCACCGACGCTTCATCGATATCGGTGGCGCGGATGGCGGTGTCGGCCAGCACGGTCACGACCTGCGGCTGTACTTCCAGGATGCCGCCGGAAATGGCGAAATCCAGGTGCTCGCCTGCAGCGGTGGTGACCACGACCTTACCCGGCTTCAGACGGGTGATCAGCGGTGCGTGCTTGGGCGCGATGCCCAGCTCGCCCAGCTCACCGGTGGCCACGACCAGGGTCGCTTCGCCGCTGAAGATCTGCTGCTCGGCACTGACGATGTCGCAACGGATGGTGCTCATGGATCTCTCTTCGCCTGGTTGGGTGGGCCTGCGCCCACCGCAGGTTGCCGCGTGGGCGGAGCGAGCTCCGCCCTACGTGGTTATTAGGCCTTCTCAGCCATCTTCTTGGCCTTCTCGACGGCTTCGTCGATGCTGCCGACCATGTAGAACGCCTGCTCCGGCAGGTGATCGTACTCACCATCGACAATGGCCTTGAAGCCACGGATGGTGTCCTTCAGCGGCACGTACTTGCCCGGCGAGCCGGTGAACACTTCGGCCACGTGGAACGGCTGGCTGAAGAAGCGCTCGATCTTGCGGGCGCGGGTCACGGCCTGCTTGTCTTCTTCGGACAGTTCGTCCATGCCCAGGATCGCGATGATGTCCTTCAGTTCCTTGTACTTCTGCAAGGTCTGCTGGACGCGCTGGGCTGTTTCGTAATGCTCGGTACCGATGACCTGCGGGTCCATCTGGCGCGAGGTCGAATCCAGCGGATCCACGGCCGGGTAGATACCCAGCGAGGCGATCGAACGCGACAGGGTCACGGTCGAATCCAAGTGGGCGAACGTGGTGGCCGGCGACGGATCGGTCAAGTCATCGGCGGGCACGTAGACGGCCTGGATCGAGGTGATCGAGCCGGACTTGGTCGAGGTGATGCGCTCCTGCAGGACGCCCATTTCCTCAGCCAGGGTCGGCTGGTAACCCACGGCCGACGGCATACGACCCAGCAGTGCCGACACTTCGGTACCGGCCAGGGTGTAGCGGTAGATGTTGTCGACGAACAGCAGCACGTCCTTGCCCTTGCCGCTGGCGTCCTTCTCATCACGGAAGTACTCCGCCATGGTCAGGCCGGTCAAGGCAACGCGCAGACGGTTGCCCGGCGGCTCGTTCATCTGGCCGTACACCATCGCCACCTTGTCAAGGACGTTGGAGTCCTTCATCTCGTGGTAGAAGTCGTTGCCCTCACGGGTACGCTCACCCACGCCGGCGAACACGGACAGGCCGCTGTGCGCCTTGGCGATGTTGTTGATCAGTTCCATCATGTTGACGGTCTTGCCGACGCCGGCGCCGCCGAACAGGCCGACCTTGCCGCCCTTGGCGAACGGGCACATCAGGTCGATGACCTTGATGCCGGTTTCCAGCAGCTCGGTCGAGGAAGACTGGTCTTCATACGACGGGGCCGAACGGTGGATTTCCCAGTTGTCCGAAGCCTGCACCGGGCCGGCTTCGTCGATCGGGCGACCCAGCACGTCCATGATGCGGCCCAGGGTGCCAGCGCCGACCGGCACCGAGATGGCGCGGTTGGTGTTGGTGGCAACCAGGCCACGCTTCAGGCCGTCGGTCGAGCCCAGCGCAATCGCGCGGACGATACCGTCACCCAGCTGCTGCTGGACTTCCAGCGTGATTTCGGTGTTGTCGACCTTCAGCGCGTCGTACACCTTCGGCACATCGCTGCGCGGGAATTCGACGTCGACGACGGCGCCGATGATCTGAACGATCTTGCCCTGACTCATTGCTGCATCCTCTAAATGTGTGCTGTTGACTGCGCGCGTTAAACCGCTGCCGCGCCGCTGACGATTTCGGAGATTTCCTGGGTGATCGCTGCCTGGCGGGCCTTGTTGTAGACCAGCTGCAGGGTTCCGATCATCTTGTTCGCGTTGTCGCTTGCCGCCTTCATCGCCACCATGCGAGCTGCGTGCTCGGAGGCAACATTCTCCAGCACCGCCTGATACACCAACGATTCGATATAGCGGGTGATCACGTGCTCAAGCACGGTTGCTGCGTCTGGCTCGTACAGGTAATCCCAGTCGTGCGAGGCCACCTGCTTTTCAGCAGCTGGCAACGGCAGCAGCTGATCGAAGCTGGCCTTCTGCGTCATCGTGTTGATGAAGCGGTTGTAGACCAGGTAGACGCGATCAACCTTGCCTTCGGTGTAGGCGTCGAGCATGACCTTGATCACGCCGATCAGCGTTTCCAGCTTGGGCTGGTCGCCGATGTTGGCAACCGAAGCAGCCATGTTGACGTTGACGCGACGGAAGAACGCGCCGGCCTTCTGGCCAACGGTCACCACGTCGATCTCGGCGCCCTTTTCCTGCCAGCCGCGCATTTCTGCGACGGTCTTGCGGAACAGGTTGTTGTTCAAGCCGCCGGCCAGACCGCGATCAGACGAGATCACGATGTAACCCACGCGCTTGACCTGCTCGCGCTCAACCAGGAACGGATGCTGGTAGTCGGTGCTGGCCTGGGCCAGGTGACCGATAACCTGCTTCATCGCCTGCGCGTACGGACGCGAGGTCTTCATCCGATCCTGCGCCTTGCGGATCTTGGAGGCCGAGACCATTTCGAGCGCGCGCGTCACCTTGCGGGTGTTCTGCACGCTCTTGATCTTGGTTTTGATTTCGCGTCCGCTTGCCATCTCTTATTCCCGTGGCGCGAGGTCGAACCCCGCGTTTGCCATACAGCGGAGCCAGGCTCCGCTGCTTTCAGTCGTGCGGAGCCAAGCTTCGCACTACTGGACTGGTATTACCAGGTGCCGGTGCTCTTGAAATCGGCGATGCCCTTCTTGAAGGCAGCTTCGATATCGTCGTTCCACGCGCCGGTGCTGTTGATCTTGGAGGTCAACTCACCTGCGGTGTTGGCGAAGTGCGCGTGCAGGCCAGCTTCGAACGAGAGCAGCTTGTTGACCGGCACGTCGTCGAGGAAGCCCTCGTTGACGGCGTAGATCGACAACGCCTGGTCGGCGATCGACATCGGTGCGTACTGCTTCTGCTTCATCAGCTCGGTGACGCGCTGACCGCGCTCCAGCTGCTTGCGGGTCGCTTCGTCAAGGTCGGAGGCGAACTGCGCGAACGCAGCCAGCTCACGGTACTGGGCCAGCGAGATACGAATACCGCCGGACAGCTTCTTGATGATCTTGGTCTGGGCCGAACCACCGACGCGCGACACCGAGATACCGGCGTTGACGGCCGGACGGATACCGGCGTTGAACAGGTCGGTTTCCAGGAAGATCTGGCCGTCGGTGATCGAGATCACGTTGGTCGGAACGAACGCGGAAACGTCGCCAGCCTGGGTTTCGATGATCGGCAGTGCGGTCAGCGAACCGGTCTTGCCGGTGACGGCACCGTTGGTGAACTTCTCGACATACTCTTCCGACACACGAGCTGCACGCTCGAGCAGGCGGGAGTGGAGATAGAACACGTCACCCGGGTAGGCTTCGCGGCCCGGCGGGCGCTTCAGCAGCAGCGAGATCTGGCGGTAGGCAACAGCCTGCTTGGACAGATCGTCGTACACGATCAGGGCGTCCTGACCACGGTCCATGAAGTACTCACCCATGGTGCAGCCAGCGTAGGCGCTGATGTACTGCATCGCAGCCGATTCGGAAGCGGTGGCAGCCACGACCACGGTGTGGGCCAGGGCGCCGTTCTCTTCCAGCTTCCGCACGATGTTGGCAACGGTCGAGGCCTTCTGGCCGATCGCTACGTACACGCACTTGATGCCGGTGCCCTTCTGGTTGATCACGGCATCGATCGCCATCGCGGTCTTGCCGGTCTGACGGTCACCGATGATCAGTTCGCGCTGGCCACGGCCGATCGGAATCATCGAGTCGACCGACTTGTAACCGGTCTGCACCGGCTGGTCGACCGACTTGCGCCAGATCACGCCCGGAGCAACGCGCTCCACTGGGGCGGTCAGCGAGGTGCCCAGCGGGCCCTTGCCGTCGATCGGCTCACCCAGCGCGTTGACAACGCGGCCGAGCATTTCCGGACCCACCGGCACTTCCAGGATGCGACCGGTGGTCTTGGCCACGTCGCCTTCGCGCAGGTGCTGGTAGTCGCCCAGGACCACGGCGCCGACCGAGTCGCGCTCCAGGTTCAGTGCCAGGGCAAAGGTGTTGTTCGGCAGTTCGATCATTTCGCCCTGCATCACGTCGGCCAGACCGAAGATGCGCACGATACCGTCGGACACGCCAGTGACGGTGCCTTCGTTGCGCGACTCTGCGGACAGGGCGACCTTCTCGATGCGGGTCTTGATCAGTTCGCTGATTTCAGAGGGGTTGAGCGTGGTAGCCATCGTCAAGTCCTAGTGCCGGCTTGTGGCCGGACGGTAATGTGAATTCAGTGTGCGAGCGCGGTCTGCAGGCGCGACAGCTTGCCCTTGAGCGAGCCATCGATAACCACGTCGCCGGCATCGATCACGGCGCCGCCGATCAGCGAAGCGTCCACTGCGGTCGACACGTCGACCTCGCAGTTGAAGCGCTTGCGCAGCGCAGCCTTGATCTTTTCCAGCTCGTCGCCCGACAGCGCGGCTGCCGAGGTCACGGTGGCCTTGACCACGTGCTCGGCTTCGGCGCGCAGCTGCTCGAACAGACCGGAGATTTCCGGCAGCTGTTGCAGGCGGCGGCCTTCGGCCAGCAGGGTCAGGAAGCGACCGTAGGTCTCGCTGGTCGCGTCCGGGGTCAGCAGGGCAACGGCATCGCCGCGGCTCAGCTGCGGATTCGACAGCAAGGCCGACACGCGCGGATCGGCAGCAACGCGGGCGGAGAACGCAAGCGCGTCCGACCACGGCGCGAACTTGCCTTCGTCACGCGCAATCGCAAATGCGGCGCGGGCGTACGGGCGGGCAAGCGTGAGGGCCTGGCTCATCGATCAGATCTCCGCAGCCAGCTCGTCGAGCAGCGCCTTGTGGGCGTTGGCATCGATTTCGCGCTTGAGCAGCTTTTCGGCGCCGGTCACGGCCAGAGCGGACACCTGCTTGCGCAGATCTTCACGGGCACGGTTGGCGGCAGCGTCGATTTCAGCCTGGGCCAGGTCTTTCTGGCGGGTGGCTTCGGCGATGGCTTCGTTCTTGGCGGCTTCAACGATCTGGTTCGCACGGGCGTGAGCCTGGTCGATGATCTCGTTGGCCTTGCCACGGGCTTCTTTCAGTGCCTCGTTGACCTTTACTTCCGCCTGCGCCAGATCTTTCTGGCTGCGGTCGGCAGCGGCCAAGCCCTCAGCGATCTTCTGCTGGCGCTCTTCAATGGCCTTCAACAACGGCGGCCAGATCTTGGTCGCGATGATCCAGATCAGCAAAGCAAAGGCCAGGGCCTGTGCAAAGAGGGTGAGATTGATATTCATGATTAGCTCGATCGCTGGTGTCGGGGGTGGTTACGCCGCCGTGGCGGCGCAACCGAACCTTCATCCGAAGTCGGGCGCCAACAGGCACCCGACCGTCTCACTGCAGCTGGATCAGCCTGCCAGCTTGGCGGCTTCGGCCAGCAGGGCAGCAGCCAGCGGGTTTGCGAAGGCCAGCAGCAGGCCAACGGCGACCGAGATGATGAACGCGGCGTCGATCAGGCCGGCGGTGATGAACATGCGGACCTGCAGGACCGGGATCAGTTCCGGCTGGCGAGCGGCCGACTCCAGGAACTTACCAGCCATGATGGCCAGACCGAGGCCAGCGCCCAGTGCGGCCAGGCCGATCATGATGCCGACGGCAAGGGCGGTGGAGCTCTGAACTTGGGCGAGGTTGGTCAGGACGGCGAAGTACATGGTTATCTCCAGGAACTTTAAGTAGCTAAGGGTGATGAAACGGATGAAGGTTGAAACTGGGTGAAGCTTGTAACTTTAGTGACTGTCTTCCGACAGGCTCAAGTACACGATGGTCAACATCATGAAGATGAAGGCCTGCAGCGGGATCACCAGCAGGTGGAACAGCATCCAGCCAAAGCCGAATACGCCACCGGCAACGGCACCGAACACGCCGGCACCGCCCAGCACCCAGATCAGCAGGAAAACGATTTCGCCGCCGAACATGTTGCCGAACAGTCGCATCGCCAGAGAGATCGGCTTGCTCAGCCACTCGACGATGTTGAGGATCAGGTTGAACGGCATCATCCACTTGCCGAACGGGGCCGTCAGGAATTCCTTGATGAAGCCGCCGACGCCCTTGGACTTCAGCGCGAAGAAGATCATCAGGATGAACACGCTGATCGACATGCCCAGGGTGGCATTGACGTCGGCGGTCGGCACCGGCTTCCAGTAATGGATGCCTGCCAGCTCAAGCGGCTTGGCGATGAAATCGGCCGGGATCATCTTGATGAGGTTCATCAACAGGATCCAGAAGAAGATGGTGATCGCGATGGGCGTGATCAGCTTGCTCTTGCCGTGGTAGGTGTCCTTGGCCTGGCGGTCAACGAACTCCAGGCAGATTTCAACGAACGCCTGCCACTTGCCCGGCACACCGGCGGTGGCCTTGCGGGTTGCCATCCAGAAGGCGAACACCATCAGCAGGCCCATCAGGACTGCGGTGACGATGGTATCGACGTGGATCATCCAGAAGCTGCCACCGCTGTCACCGACCGGAGCGGTCAGATTCTGCAGGTGATGCTGGATGTACGTGGTAGGAGTTAGAGCCTCGCCCGCCATGTGTCCGGAACCTTTATGAGTGAATCAACGTCTGGCCAGAGCCAGAACCTGGAACATCAGCGCCACTGGAATTGCCGCCAGCAGAGCCAAAGGAGGGAGTTGCCACCAGAAAAAAGCCATTCCCAGTACAGCAACAATAAGCACAATCTTCAGCACGAACCCCAGGAACAGGCGGACCATTGCTGAACCAGCGGCCTGAATGCCGCCACCGAGCCCAATCCACGCGGCCAGCGCAGTTCCTGCCACCACCGCCAGACCCGATACAAGGGCGCCCAGCGCATGCTTTGGCCCCACGAAGAGGAAGGCCAGAGCCAGGACCACCACTGCGACCAGCGGGTAGACCGCGGCGCGCAACATCAGTCGCCGACCCGCATCAACGGAGTTCAGCACGTCAAAGTGTCCTGCATCAGGTAAAGGAAAGAGCCGAACCGCGCAAAGGCGTCTCGTCGAGCCGCGAAAGTATAACAGCGGGACAATTTGCGAGACAACCGGCATTTGTCCCCATTTGACTATGCAAGTGGCCGCAATATCACGTTTTTTCCCCGAATGCGCGGGCGCCGGGCCGCCGCGCGGGACAATAAATATTGCACTGCAACATGGGAACTTCCCCTAACTCCCCCGGTCAGACCTTCGTAGTCCGCCACCCGCTACCTCGTCGGGCGCGTGCGCGGGCTCGGGTGAGGTGGTGTCGCACGCCCTCGGCGGCACCACCTTGCCGCAATTGATCTGCGTCTACACATTGCCTGCACGCTCTGATCACCGCTCTCTACATCAGATCGGCCATGGTCAATCGCTCTATCGCAACAAGCAGGCAATGGCATGCGCAATCATCGCTTCATTCTCGCACTTGCTCCGTGCGCACTCACACTCGCTCTGACCCACGCGCTACCTGCGCAGGCCGCTGAAGGCGATCCACGCTTCACCCTGCGGCTTGGCGCGATGAACATCGATACCGACAACACCATCCGCGGCAGCACCAATGTTGCCGGCCAGGACGTGGATCTGTCGGAGGACTTCAGCCTCGGCGGCAAGGAATGGGAGCCGCGCATCGACGGCCTGTTCCGCATCAGCGACCGCCAGCGCTTGATCTTCGATTACTTCAAGTACGACAAGGACCGCCGCGAGACGCTGGACGAAGGCATCAGCTGGGGCGACACCACAGTACCCGCAGGCAGCTTCGTGAAGGGTGAGTTGAAGTACCAGGTGGCAACGCTGGTCTACGACTATTCAGTGATTGATGGTGAGCGCTTCGATTTCGGCCTGCAGCTCGGCGCCGAGTACGCCAAGATCAGCGCCGACGCTTACGCCGATGTTGGTGATGTCTACCAGGGTCGCTTCCTCAACGAGAAAGCCGACGGCATCGCGCCGGTGGTTGGCGCGCGCCTGACCTTCACGCCCTCGGAGAACTGGCTGATCAACCTGCAGGGCCAGTACCTCAATACGCGCTGGGGCAACTTCGATGACTACGAAGGCGACCTGAGCCGCGCCAACGCGATCGTGCAGTACAACGTCAACAAGAACTTCGGCATCTTCGCCGGCTACGACTGGTTCAAGCTGGACGTCGACCAGAAAGGCAGCGACGGCGTGATCGGTTTGAAGCAGGAATTCAAGGGTCCGGTGGCGGGTGTGAGTTTGTCGTTCTGACGCGCCACCTGTAGTGGGGGGGGGGGGGGGGGGGGGGGGGGTGCAGCGCGGGGCGTGGCGGCGGCGGGGCGGGGCGGCCCACTCCGCACACCCCCGCCCCCCCCCCCCCCC
>NZ_JBRREB010000032.1:0-56511 GCF_056759995.1 Stenotrophomonas sp. STEN030
CCCGGCTCCATTCAGCTCTCGGCTACACCACGCCTTTACAGATCGAGCAGCAATATCAACAGGTCAGGAGTGTCCCCTGACTACCTTATCCATGGAATCCGGGGCAGTTCAAACTGACCCCTTTTACGATTGGAGAGAAGAGAAATTCTTTGCTTTTCGCCTCAAGCCACCGCAAGTGTTACTAGGACTTGCCACATCGAATTGACGCCAATCCGGTACATGGGCACTCATCAATGCCTTAAAGACCTTCCCATGTGTTGAATAGCGAAGATGCAACAGCTCATGGACAATGACGTAGTCTTGAAAGCACTCGTCTCGATCAAGCAGGTCGATGGCTAAAGTAATCGTTCCTGACGATGAGCATGATCCCCATTTCTTGCGCATATCTTGGACACGTACAACACGAGGGTTCACCTTCAACTTGATCGCCCATGTCATCGCACGACGCTTCAGATCCTGCGCTGGGTAGCCTGAGGGCTTCATTTATCACCCTCCATAAGCAGTATCTGGATGACGAGATCAACAACGCGCGCCCGTTCAGTCGCAGCCAAAGCCAGAAATGGCTTATACATTGCCGCCCGTAGCCGCCGCTGCTCGTCGGCATTGACTAGCGCATTCGGGAATCGGCTAAGTAATTCCTCAGCCTCCTTGGCCAGAAGCATAGGATCGAGGGCTTCCGCCTTGACGGAGATGTCGTCACGCAGAACCCAGGCAACAGCAAAAGCACGAGCCGACAAACCGCTGTCACGGGCTGCCTTCATTGTCGCTTCTTTTTCCGTGGCAAGTGCCGCCAACTGATCCATTGCTGCCAGACCGGTGGTTTTTCGCTCCTCCAAATCCTTCAAAATGCGTTCGGCCCGGTCTTTCAGCGGTTGAAGCACGGGCGCGGCGGTAGGGTCTGCGTCGATTTCCTGCTGCAAGCCGCGCACGAGGTTGAACACTTTGCCCTCGTCGCTGCCCTTGTCGCCGCGCAGGGATTGCAGTGTGGCCACATCAAAGGTGACGCTCTTGGTGAGCCGCCCCAAGCCTTGCTGTTCGGCGCTTTCTTCGATCAACCGGCGTGTCTTGTAGGCTAGGTCGGCGATGAATCCGACCTTCTCCGCATAGGCATTGCGTACCGCTGCATACAATTGACTCAACTGCTTGTAGCTGGCGATGTGGTCGCGTAGCTCTGGCGAGGGCGAGAGGATTTCCCACAGCGCCTCGATTTCCTTGTATTGGTCGAAGAAGGCCTTACGTGCTTCAGGTTCAAGGAAGCGCCCGAATACCAACTTTTCCAGCCGTTCGTCCGGCGCGCCCTCTACATTGGCATCGAGGTATTCCTGCTTGGCCTGCGCAATGCGCTGCAGAAAATCCTGCAAGAGCACATCCAGGTCCTCAATCACGCCACCCACGTCGCTGGAATCAAATTTCAGCGCCTTCTTCAACTCACGTAGGACACCGACGAAATCCACCACCAGCCCCACGCGCTTCTGCACGCCATTGGCATCCACATAAGGCCGGTTCACGCGCGCGATGGATTGCAGCAGCACATGGTCGCGCATAGGCTTGTCGAGATAGAGGCAGTACAGCGGCGGTGCGTCGTAGCCGGTGAGCAGCTTGTCGGTGACAATCAGAATCTTCGGGTTTTCGGCGGGCTTTTTGAATAGCAGGCGCGCCTGCTCTTCAGCCTCGTCAGAAAGCTGCAACTTCGCCACCAGCGGGCGGTCAATCGCATCTGCTGCGTTCTGGGTGTAGACCGGCGCACTCCATTCCGGCGGCAGCAGCTTATCCAGAGCTTGTTTGTACTTGGCGCAGGCTTCCCTGTTCACAGCCACCACGAACGCTTTGTAGCCCAGCGGCAGCACGTTTTCCTTGAAGTGCTCTGCAACGAAGGCCGCTACCTTTTCGATGCGGTCGTCAGCGGTCAGAAAGGTGCGCAGTCCCACGGCGCGGTCAAGCACCTTGTTGAGCTCCTCCACATCCGACACGCCTTCGCTTTCGGCCAGTGCAAAAAACTCCTTGTCCAGCCGTTCGGCGGGCACAGTCATTTCGCTGGGGGCCATTACATGCTTGATCGGCAGCGTGGTTTCGTCGGCGATGGATTCGGCAATCGAGTACTTGTCCAGATAGCCGGCTTCATCCTGCGTGCCAAAAATCTTGAACGTACCTTCACCCTGAGCACTGCGCGCAATCGGCGTGCCGGTGAAACCGATGATTGTGGACATCGGCAGCGCCGCCATCAGGTAGGTGCCCAAGTCCTTCGCCACCGAGCGGTGCGCCTCGTCGATGAAGACATAGACGTTGTCGCGGGCACAACTATCTTTCTTGATTTCATCGAATTTGTGGATCATCGAGATGATGAGGCCGCGAAAATCTGCATCCAGCAGTTGCTGCAACTTCGCCTTGGTGTTGGCGCGCTCCACCGCGATGTCCTGTGCCTGCATCTCACCCAGCAGCCGTTCCACCCAGCCTTTCAACTGACCTTCCAGCTCGGTGCGATCCACGACCAGTAGCACGGTGGCATTTTGGAAGCGCACCTTGTCCTCCAGAATCTGCCGCGCCGCCGTCAGCAGCGTGAAGGTCTTGCCCGAACCTTGTGTGTGCCAGACCAGCCCGCGCGTCTTGGCCGGGTCTGCACAGCGCTCAAGGATGGCGTCAATAGCGCGGCGTTGGTGCTGGCGCAGCACGGATTTTCGGGTTTCGCCGTCCTGCACATAAAACAGAATCCAGTGCTGCAAAGTGCGCAGGAATTCGCTAGGCTCGAAGAACGCCTGCACCGCGAAGCGGTAGCTTTCCTCCGGCGCCTGCTTCCATCGCGCCATGTCGCGGCGGTTGGCGTTCCACGTCACGCCATACCAGTAGTCGAGCAGGTGCGTCACGTTGAACAACTGCGTGGTCGCCAGCAGTTCCGGTGTTTCCAGTTCGTAGCGGCGCAGTTGCTTGATGGCGCGCTCGATGGCACCGCCGTCCTTCGGGTTCTTGTGCTCGACGATGACCACCGGCACGCCGTTGACCACGAACATGACATCGGCGCGGTTGCCCTTGGGACGAGCAGGCGACTTGATCTTCCATTCCCAGGTCACGTGAAAGACATTCTCCGCCGGATGGTCGAAGTCAATCAGCGTCACGCCACGATGACGCTTTTCGGCTTCGTCGTACCAAGCGTGTTCGCCGCGCAGCCACGACAGCAGCTCCCGATTACCGTCGATGCTGGCAGGCAGCGCGTCCAGCGTTTCGACGATGGCACGCACGGCGTCCGCCGTCAGCCAAGGATTGAAGGTGGTGAGCTTGCCCTCCAACACGTCGCGGAAGAAAGTGCCCGCATCGCCGCCCCGCATGGCACGAGCATCATCGGGCGTGATGGTTGTCCAGCCAATTTCTGCTGCGTGACGAACCATCGGGAACTGCACGGTACCCGCTTCGCTGATTTTCAGTGGCTTGTTCATGCCGTGGCTTCCAGGGTTTGTGCCGGAGCCACAGGCAGTGCCGACAGATCGAGGTCCACAACGCGGATTTCGCCGGTCAAGAGCTTGTGGAGCAGGGATTGGAACAGTTCTTCCAGCACAGCACGCTTTTGGCGGTGTAGTGCGATCTTGCGATCTAGAGCGTCGAGGATGGCGATGATTTGATTTTGCTCGTCATCAGTCTGCGGATACACAACGGGCAGGTCGCGCACGATTTCGAGGTTGAGGTTCTGCTGCTGTCCGCCGTGAGCGAGAGAGCGAATCTCGTCGTATCGCCAGGTGAGGAAGTGGTACAGATAGCGCGGCAGAACGACATCATCCTTCGGCGTGATCGCGGCGCAGGCTTGATTGCAGGCCGCTTCGATGCCGAGAATGGCGACCTTGCCGCGCGTCACGCCCTGCCCATACATCGCCATTAGCAGAGTGCCTGAAGGCAGCATTTTGGCGGCGGAATTCTCGAGCCCTGCTGGCGTAATGTGCTCTTCGGTTTCGCTGATGACGCAGTAGTTCACTTCGGTGGTCTTGACCCACGGAATCGTGCCGTCCGTCCAGAACGAAGGATTGCTGCGCGACGGCGTGCCGCCGGAAACAACCGTGTGATGTGCGCTGAGCGAGTCTAACTCCCAGCTTTCCGGCACAAGCCCGATCTCGGTTTCCTTCTGCGTCTCGCCGCGCAGGCCGCACGTGAACAGGCTAGTCATGGTGACGCGCTTAAGTTCTACCAACACATCAACGAGGTCACGTTCAACCCGATACGCCTTGCGGACGCCGCCGATGAGCTGCACGAGTTCCCTCTGTTCATCCAGATGTCGGACAGGAATCTCAAATCGTAGGTACTCGCGCCAATCCAGATTTCGGATGCCCGTCGTCGCGCGCTGGAGCGTTTCCGTGGCGCCGCCTAGATAGAGGGCGTGGAGGTAGAGCGCAACATAGTCGGGGTCAAACGTGTCTTGGTCACGAACGCGTAGCGTTGTCGTGAAGTTACTGGAGAAATATGCGCGGTCATCCGGTGGCACAAACAGCGCAACGCGCCCAACCGGCTGCTTTGGCCCTCCGCCTGAACGCTCCACGACAATGTCGCCTTGTGCAAGTTGCCGCTCAGAAAAATGACGCTCCTCGACATCCAGCTCGACAACATCATCAAAATCAAGAAGGCCATCGCCGCCGAAATTCGTGGCGCGCAGCACTTTCGCGGGTTTCAGCGGGGCGCGTTCACCCCTCCAAAGCCCGCTGATTAGCTGGAAATAAGATTCATCGTTCAACGCAACTTGCTTCACGCTTTCTCTCCCGATGATGTAATGGGCGCAAGCATGGGCTGAAGAGTCGCCCATAGGTCATCACCGGTCTTGGTAAGTTCATTTGCCAAACGAACCAAGTCCTCAATACTGCGGTGTTTGGCATCTCCGTTTTGCCCCACCCAGCGGCTAGGGCTCAAGTTGTAGTCCGCTTCGTCAGCTTGCTGCGTGGTGATAACCGCTAATTCGCCCTCGACCGGCTCGCCTTTCTGGTACATCGCCGCCAGTGGGCGGATGTCCTCCTCCGGCAGATAGTTCTTCGGCTTGCCCTTGCGGAAGTGCTTGCTGGCGTTGAGCAGATAAATCCTACCCTTGCGCGCTGCCGGCTTGCGCTTGTTCAGCACTACGATCACGCCCGCCGCCGTGGTGTTGTAGAACAGGTTCTCGGGCAACAGGATCACGCCGTCGATCAAGTCGTGGTCTACAAACCACTTGCGAATGTTGCGCTCCTTGTCCTCGTTCTTGCTGCCGCTGCCGCGCGTCACCGCGCCGGTATCCAGTACCACGCAGGCGCGGCCATCATCGTCCATCGCGGACAAAGTGTGCTGCAACCAAGCCCAATCCCCCTTGCCGCTGGTGATGCCGCCCGCCGTCTGGAACCGCTCAAACGGGTCGTTTTTGAATAGGTCGACAGCGAAGGACTGGTTCCACATCGGGTTGGCCACCAGAATGTCGTGACCTCGAATCCTGCCCGCTGCGTCGCGGAACTTGGGATTGATCATGGTGTCACCACGCGCCAGTTCCACCTCCATATCGTGGATGATGGCGTTCATGCGCGCCACGGCGTAGCTTTCGGCCTGTAATTCCTGGCCACTTAACTTCACAGGCACGCGACTGGTGGGGTCGAGTTCGCGGGCAACGAGCTGCATTTTGATCAGCAGGCCCGCCGAGCCGCAGGCGTAGTCGTGGCAGGTTTCGCCAGGGCGCGGGCGCAGGATGTGCGCCATCAGGAAGCCCACCTCGGTTGGCGTGAAGAACTCGCCCGCGCTCTGGCCAGAGCCTTCAGCGAACTTGCGCAGCAGGTATTCGTAAGCGCGCCCCAGAAAGTCGGGTTGCACGTCTGCCAAGCCAAGGCGATAGCGTGGATCGGAGAAAGTCTCGACCACGCCGCGCAATTTGGCAGGGTTGATGTCACGCTCACCGTTGCGCTCGGCAGCGAAGTCCACAACATCCAGCACGCCAGAAAGGTCGGGGTTGTGCTTCACAACGGCGCGCACGGCGCGGGTGAGGTGTTCACCGATGTCTCGCGGAGCGGTGCTGCGGCTTTTGTCATCCAGCGGCCAGTCATAGGCTTCGCGCCCGCTCAGGATGGCCCAGCGTGCTTCGGGCGGCAAGTAAAAGCGCAGCAACGAATGGTCGGCTTCGGTGATTTCCAGTGCGGTGGCGCGGTCTCCGTAGTCTTCGGCAAGACGCGCGATCTCGTCATCGAATACATCCGAGAGGCGCTTTAGGAATAGCAACGGCAGCAGATAGTCCTTGAACTTGGCAGCATCCTTTTCGCCCCGAATGGAGCACGCGGCATCCCACAGCATTTGTTCCATCGGCTTGGTGGTGGAAGCGGCCGCAGCCCGCCGCCCCCGGCGAGGCGTTGCAGAAACGGATGCCTGCCCTTGACCTGCGGCGGATGCCTCCGAAACACCAGCTTCCAGCGCAAGAGTCGCAATTGCCTCTTGCGCCGCACGCTGCGGCTTGCTGCTACCCCCCTCCCAGCGATTGACGGTGGCAAAAGACACCCCAAGACGCTCAGCAAGTTGTTCTTGGGTGAGATTTAGCTCTGTGCGAATAGCACGAAGCGTTGTGGCGAAATCACGGGCTATATTTGTCATGTTTGATATATTTGCTATATAGCAAATATTTGTCAAGAGATTCTTGGTTGCACGATGAAAAGGGGGCCGAAGCCCCCCCCTGCCACTCAAACCAGACCGTGTTCTGCAAACGACACTGTGGCTCCTCCCGCCACGATGACGTGATCCAGCGTGCGCACCTCCACCAACGTCAGCGCATCCTTGAGCCGCTGTGTCAGCACCTTGTCGGCGTTCGACGGCTCGGGATTTCCACTCGGATGGTTGTGCGAGAGGATGACTGCCGCCGCATTGAGCCGCAGTGCCTCCTTGACCCCCTCGCGTGGATATACCGATGCACTGTCGATGGTGCCGTGGAACATCTCCCGGTACGCGACCAGCCGGTGGCGAGTATCCAGAAACAGCACAGCAAAGACTTCATGCTCAAAGCCTGCCAGCTTGTTGCGCAGGTATTCCTTGACCAACGCCGGGGAAGTGAACTCAGCACCACGCTGCATCTTCAGCTCGATGGCCTGGCGTGCCGCTTCAAGAATTTGATCTACCGATGCCGGCAGGTAGCGCCCGTGGGCGTCACGCACCAGCAAAGCATCATCGAACGAGGAAAAGGACAGTTGCGACATGATCGTGCTCCGGTTGCTCGGGCGGAATTGCCCGGAACCGTGGCCAGCACGGCGCAGCGCAAGCAGTCAGGGATCGAAGACGACCGGTAGGCCGCAAGCGTGCGAGCACGCGCAGTCATTGACGGCGAGAACGCCGTGATACGGTGAAGGGAACAGCAAGACCGCCTACACCCCACTCAGCCACACCCCCGCCGTTGGCAAGTGCGCAGCACACGCAGGCCCGGCTCAACGATCCAGGCCAGAGGCGTCAGGGATCAGCGCCGAATGGCTGTGATTCGGCACGAAGCACAGGGCGCAGCCCGCGAGCCCGACGGCGGTACGCCGGGACGCACGACTATGGCTTGTCGTCCTTGGGGGACAGCGCGCCGCGAGATTCGAGCAGCCGCCGCGTGTTCTCCAGTTCCTTTTGCAGCAACTCGGCATCCGGCAGCACCGTCCGGTAGTTCGCCGCCATCACCTTCGTCGGCAAGCCATCCAGCGCATACCGCGCCAGAGCATGGCCTTTGGCGCACAGGATCAGACCCACCGGCGGATTCTCGTCCGGGTAAGCCCAATGCTCCTTGGCATAGTTGCAGTACATATGCATCTGCCCCACATCTGCATGGGTCAGGCTGCTCAGCTTCAGGTCGATGATGACTAGGCAGCGCAGCTTGCGATGGAAGAACAGCAGATCCACCCGATACCAGGGCTGGTCGATGCGCAACCGGCGTTGCCGCCCAACGAAGGTGAAGCCTTCACCCAGTTCCAACAGGAAGTCTTCCAGCCGCTGGATCAAGGCCGCTTCCAGGTCGGATTCGGAATACTCGTCCTTGAGGTTCAGGAACTCCAGCACATAGGGGTCTTTGATCGCATCGTCAGGCCTGACGGCATCCTCTGGCCTCGGCGCTGCGCCCTTGACCAGCATGGCCGCCTTGTCCTTGGACAAGGCCGTGCGCTCGTAGAACTGACTTCCGATCTGCCGATCGAGCTGGCGCACGCTCCAGCCACCGCGCAGCGCCTCTGTCTCATAGAACTGACGGGCATGGTTATCCTTAACCGACAATAGCCGGACATAGGCCGACCACGGCAGGGTGAAGACCTGGGACAGTTCGAAGAGGTCGAATTTCCGAGACACCGTCTCGGAATTTTCGATGCTCAGTCCGTCTTCAGATTTCCGAGACAGTGTCTCGGAAATTGCCTCATGGGGGTAAGCGACGAAGAAACGCCGCATGTTCTCCAGGTTGTCCGGGCTGAAACCGCGCCCAAATCGTGCCGTCAGGTCGGCGGACAACCGCGCCATCAACTGCTCGCCGTAACCGGCCCGTCGTCTGCCTTTCTGCTCGGCCTCGACGATCCGGCGGCCAATCTCCCAATAGCTGGCCGTCATCAGCGCATTGACGCTACGCGCTGCTGCCTTGCGCGCGATATCCAGCAGCTCCACGATGCCGCCGTGGATGCCGGCATAGCCGGCCGGTAAGGCGGCAGGTTTCCGCGTTGCCACGGGAGTCTTCCTTGTCATGCTGTCACCTCCATAGAACGGGAAGCCCCGGTAATCGCCAGCCGCCGATTTGCCACCAGTTCGGCCGCATCCCGCACCGGCTTGTCCTCGGTATGAACATAGTGCATAAACATCGCCACGGTCTTGTGGCCTGTGAGCTTCATGCCTACCTTGGTCGGCACGCCCGAGTTGGCAATATCGGTCGTCGCCCGGTGACGGATACCGTGCGTGCCAACGTGCGGCACGCCAGCAGCCTTGAGCACGCGTGTCCAGCCGCCGTAATGTTCGCCTTCGGTTATGTGTCGGGTCGGATCGTTGGGCGACGGCAGGACGTAGGGGCAACCTTCCCGGCGCGGCGCGGTGGACAGCAGTCGATAGGCTTCCTCGCTCATGGGCTTGGAAATGCCACCGGTCTTGCTGTCAGGCCAGACGACTCGGCGCTTTTCCAGATCAACCCACGCCCATTCGAGCGGGCAGATTTCGGAGCGGCGGGCGGCGAACTCGAATTGCAGACGGATCGCCAGCGGGATGACCTAGTTCTCCAGTCCTTCTGCTTCCAGATGTTCCAAGTGGCGGAATATCCGCACCAGTTCGTCGTCCACGATGAGCCGGGTTTCCTTGCCGGGCGGGTACATCGGGACGTGTCGGCACGGATTCGTGCCGTCTGGGCGCAGCCCCCCACACTTCGGCCAGGTTGAACATCTTGCGCAGCACGCCGAAGGTGCGGTTGGCCTCGGCCTGCTTGTAGGCCAGCTTCTTCATCAGCGCAGCCACGTCCGGGCGCTTCACGTCCTTTACCTTCATCCGGCCCATGATCGGGATGATGCAACGGTCTATGACGCCCTGATAGCCGCGCTGCGTGCTGGGCTTGTTACGCTGCTTGGAGTAGTCCTCCATGAAGGTATGGCAGAACTCCTTCATGGTCGGTGCCTTGCGGGCGGCGTTCTTGGCTGCGCTGGGGTCGCCGCCTTTGCGCACCTCGGCCAGCCACTCTTGCGCCATCGTGCGCGCCTGATCGACCGTCAGCTCCCCGTACTGGCCCAGGGCGGGCTTACGGCGTTCACCGGCGTTCGTGCGGTACTGGAGCATGAACACCTTGCGACCCGCCGGGGTGATCTTGCACAGGAAGCCGGGCACCACGGTATCCAGCAGTTCGACGGCCTTGTCTTGGGGTTGTGCCGCATCGACTGCGGACTTGGTGAGCTTGATCTTCGCCATATTGACTCCTCGGAAAGCCCGGTTTCCAAGAGCCGCATGGGAGCCACGCGAGGGGAAGCCGGGTCAAATTTCGGAAAGCACCGGCATATGTTGAACTCGCCTAAGTGATTGATAAACCTGCTGTATCGAACCTTGGCGTAGTCCAGCGAATTGCGGTACTGGAGTCATCGTGAAACAAAAAAAGCCGCTGGCGAACCAGCGGCTTTTCTGGAACAGCTTGGAAGCAGAAGTTATTACTTCTTGGCTTCTTCAGCAGCGTCCTTGGCCTGTGCAGCAACGTCTTCAGCAGCCTTGGCAGCGTCGGTAGCGGTGGCAGCAGCAGCGTCGGTGGTGGCAGCAGCAGCGTCGGTAGCAGCCTGGCCAGCAGCGTCAGCAGCGGTGGCGGCGGTGTCAGCAGCAGCCTGGGCAGCGTCAGCGGTAGCAGCGCCAGCGGTGGCAGCAGCGTCAGCAGCGCCCTGGGCTTCGGTTGCAGCGGTGTCAGCGGCAGCGGCGGCGTCAGCAGCCTGCTCCTGCTTCGAGCAGGCGGTCAGGGCCAGACCCAGGGTCATTGCGATCAGCAGCTTGTTGATGCTCATTTGTGAATCCTCGTCGTGAAATTAGGCAACGCGCCATTGCGCGCCGGGAACATGATGACAAGCCCATTTCGACTGTCAAGCGGTCCCGCATTCAGGTTTTGAATTATCTGAAATTTTTCAATCAAATCAATTCAATGGCGATGGCAGTTGCTTCGCCGCCGCCGATGCAAAGCGACGCAACGCCACGCTTGAGGCCGCGTGTGCGCAATGCATTTACCAGCGTAACCACCAAGCGGGCACCCGATGCACCGATGGGATGGCCCAATGCACAGGCACCGCCATTGACGTTGATCTTGGCGTGTGGAATGCCCAGCTCGCGGATCGGTGCCATCGCCACCACGGCGAAGGCTTCGTTGATCTCGAACAGGTCGACGTCGGCGATGGTCCAGCCGGCTTTTTCCAGGACCTTGCTGATCGCACCGATCGGCGCGGTGGTGAACCACTCCGGTTCCTGCGAGTGGGTGGCGTGTGCGGCAATGCGTGCCAGCGGCTGCACGCCGCGCTTGGCGGCATCGTCGGCGGACAGCAGCACCAGCGCTGCGGCGCCGTCGGAAATGCTGGAAGAACTGGCGGCGGTGACGCTGCCATCCTTCTTGAAGGCCGGGCGCAGGGTCGGGATCTTGCTGACGTCCGACTTGCCCGGCTGCTCGTCCTGGTTGAACTCGACCTCGCCCTTGCGGGTGGCAACCTTGACCGCAACGATTTCATCGTTGAACGCGCCGTTGGCCTGCGCGGCCTGTGCGCGGGCCACCGATTCAATGGCGTAGGCGTCCTGCTCTTCGCGGGTGAAGCCGAACTTGGCCACGGTGGCCTCGGCGAACACGCCCATCGACTGGCCGTCATAGGGGTTGGTCAGGCCGTCCCACGCCATGTGATCCACGGCCTGGAAGTTGCCGTAGCGGTTGCCGGTACGGGAGTTGGGCAGCATGTGCGGAGCGTTGGACATGGATTCCATGCCACCGGCAACCACGATGCTGGCCGAGCCGGCCTTGATCAGGTCGTGGCCGAGCATGATGGCTTTCATGCCCGAGCCGCAGACCTTGTTGAGGGTGGTGGCACCGGCGCTGGTCGGCAGGCCGGCGGCGAGTGCGGCCTGGCGGGCGGGCGCTTGGCCAAGGTTGGCCGGCAGCACGCAGCCCATGATGACCTCGGACACGTCCGCGGCGGGGATGCCGGACTGCGCCATGGCGGCGCTGATGGCAGTGGCGCCGAGGGTCGGGGTAGGGACGCCGTTGAACTGGCCAAGGAAGGAGCCAATGGCGGTACGCTTGGCGGCGGCGATGACGATGTCAGACATGAGCAATCTCGGTTATACCTTTCGGCAATTATCGAACGTCTGCAGGATCGGGCACATTGGACCAACGGCACATCCCCACAGGCAGTGGATTGTCGTTGCAGTATAGAAGGTAGCCGGAGTGCTACCGGGATCAGGTAATACCTGAATTGGCGAATCATCCATAGGAAGGGGAGCAAGGGAATGACTACTGCAATAGTGAGCAGCAAATTGGTGCGCGGCGTGTTGGCCAGTTCATTGGCGCTGGCGTTGGCAGCCTGCGGCAGTGGTAGCGGGCCCAAATCCGATCCGCCGCCGGTGACTCCGCCGCCTACGACACCTCCAGTAACCCCGCCGGTGACCCCGCAGCCTGCGTTTGATGCCCACCTGGCATTGACCAATACGCAGGCCGCGCACGCCATGGGACTGACTGGTGCGGGCTACCGGATCGGCGTGATCGACTCTGGGGTGATGCGCAACCATCCCGCGTTGGCCGGGCGTGTGCTGGCTAACCACAACTATCTGAACCCCGCACAGAACAATCTGTCGGTGGACGATGTAGTTGGGCATGGCACCACCGTCGCCCAGCTTGCCGCGGGTGCTCCTACCGGGCAGTGGCCGGGCGGTGTCGCACCGGGCGCGCAGATCCTGTCCGCGCGCATCATCGCCGACAAGTCGCCAACCGACGATGGTTCCGGCAATGGTAATGAAGTTACCGGTGCGCTGGGCATGGCCGCGATCCACGCCGACCTGATCCGCGATGGCATGCGCATCATGAACAATTCCTGGGGCGGCCTGTACTGGACCCGGCCGAACGTCACGGCGGAGATTGCCAACGAGTACCGTCCTTTCATCAACAACAATGATGGGTTGGTGGTGTTCGCCACCGGCAACGAATCAAAGCCCAACCCTTCCGACATGGCGGCGTTGCCGAGCAAGGTTGGCAGTCCTGGCAGCTATCCGGCGGCCGACCTGGAGCGTGGCTGGTTGGCAGTGGCAGCCTTGGATACGGCCAAGCCGACGGCGTTGGCGACCTACTCAAACGCCTGCGGCGTCGCCAAGAATTACTGCCTGGTGGCGCCGGGGACATCGGTGTTCCTGGGACAGAACAGCACGGCCAACAATCTGTCCTATTACTACGGCAGTGGCACCTCCTATGCGGCGCCCTTGGTGTCGGGGGCTGCAGCGCTGGTGTGGCAGGCGTTCCCGTACTTCAACAATGACCTGGTCCGGCAGACCCTGCTGGGGACTGCGACCGACCTGGGTGAAGCCGGGCCGGATGCGGTGTTCGGCTATGGCCTGCTCAATGTCGGCAAAGCGGTGAAGGGGCCGGGCAAGGCCGATTGGGGTGATATCAAGGTCAATGTGAGCCAGCTCGGGCTCAATTCGGAATGGAGCAATCCGATCAGTGGTGCCGGCGGCCTGGTCAAATCCGGCACTGGCTCGCTGGGCTTGTCCGCCGCCAATACCTATGCCGGTGCCACCCGTATCCAGCAGGGTACGCTGGCGCTGCGCGATGGCGGCTCGATCCGTTCCAATGTCAGCATCGACGCGCAGTCCAATCCTTCGGCTGCTGCACTTCAGTTCATGGGTGGCACCACGCGCGTGGTGGGCAACGTGGACAACGGCGCCAGCGTGATTGTGCTCAGTAATGAGGGCTCGGCTACGATCGAGGGCAATTACGTGCAGCGCTCGGGCGCACGCTTGATGGTTGCGCTCGGTTCCAATGCCTTGCAGGTGACAGGAACTGCAAGCCTGGATGGTGGAGTGATGGTAAATGGCGCCGTCGCCGGCTATGTGCCGCAGGATGGTCGCCGTCAGGACCTGTTGCATGCGGGCGGGGGTATCAGCGGGCAATTCGCAACCCCGGCTACTGGCAGCACCGGCGTTACCTTGCTGCAGACCCAGTATGGCTATGACACCAATAACGCCTGGCTGCAGCTGGACCGGGTCAGTGTCACTACGGCGGCAAACGCTGCCAGCGTTGGTTTGCGCGCAATGTCGGCAGCGCAACGGGTGGAGCAGGCGTTCGAACTGCTGGATACCGATGCCGGTCTGCAGGCCACGGCGTTCGGCTCGGCAGCGGCAGCGGTGCAGGGCGTCGGCGGTGGTTTTGCCGGCTTGGCCCAGAGCCTGGAGAGTCTGTCCGGGCAGGCGCACGCCACTGCCACGGCGATGACTTTCGACAGCATCGACATGAGCCGGCGTGCGCTGTCCAGCCAGTTCGCCGAGGCTGGTGCGCGACCGGCGGCTAGTGGTGTGTGGATGCGCAGCCTGGGTGGCGGCGGGCAGGGCGGCTATCTGGGCAGTGACTACAGCGTTGGCGGTTGGATGATGGGCGGCGAAACCGCGCTCTCCAGTAATGCGGTACTGGGCTTTGCATTTGGCGAAACCCGTGCCAATACCAGCGGTGGCGTGGCCCAGGATCGCAGTCGCGACCGCCAGACCCAGTCGCAGCTCTACGCTGGCTGGCAGCGCGGCGACGCCTATGTGCTGGGCCAGGCCGGGTTTGGCCAGTACCAGCGTGAGCTGGATCGCGGTCTGTTGCTGGGTTCCGAGCGCGCCGGGGTGCATGCGCGTTATAGCGGCAACTTCCTGTCGAGCAGCGTCGAGGCCGGTTATCGGCTCGGCCATGCTAAGGCGCAGCTGACACCGTATCTGGGTGCGGATTACACACGCATCGACGGTGGCGCATTCAACGAACAGGGCGGCTACGGCTTCGGCCTGCGCGCCGATGACTGGAGCAGCAGCCGGGTGCAGGCCTTGGCTGGTTTGCGCGGGCAGTACCTGTGGAAGCGGGTGGCATTCAATGGTTATGCCGAATGGCAGCAGGCGCTGGGTGGCAATGGCCTGAGCCTGGATGCCAGCTTTGTTGGCGTGGATACCTGGGCGCCGATTACGGGCCTGCAGCCGTCGCGTTCAGGCGGCTTGTTTGGCCTGTCGGTGGACTCGTGGCTGGCCCGCAATACCCGTTTGTCACTGGGCTATGACCAGCGCTTCGGCCCGCGCGGTGACAACCGACAGGTATCGCTGCGTCTGCAGCAGGCGTTCTGATCAGGCAGCGGTTGTAGATGGATGAAAAGCAGAAGGCGGGCGATGTGATCGCCCGCCTTCTGTGTTTTGCCGTTGGGCTTACTCGCCGCGCAGGCGGTTCATGCGCGGGACCGAGCGGCCCATCGGCATCTTCAGCTTGCCGATCGCTTCCAGGCGGCTTTCGGCGATGCGGTCGGCCGCGCGCTGCGGAGAGACGTCATCACGCTCGGATTGGTCGAAGATCTTGCCAAGGTTGTGGTAAATGCTGCGGATCGAGCGCATCGCACGCTCGCGGTTGTAACCGTCGATCTCCAGCGACACATTCATCACGCCGCCGGCATTGACCGCATAGTCAGGTGCCCACAGCACGCCGCGCTTGTACAGCTCATCGCCGACGGCATGGCTGGCCAGCTGGTTGTTGGCGGTGCCGCAGATGACCTTGGCCTTGAGCCGTTCAAGCGTGCTCATGTCGATGGCGCCTTCCATCGCGCAGGGCGCGAACACGTCGGCGGCGACGTCGTAGATGGCATCGGGTTTGACCGCTTCGCAGCCGTATTCAGTGACAGCCTTCTGCACCAGTACCGGGTCCAGATCGGTCACGTAAAGCTTGGCGCCGCGCTCGCGCAGCAGCTTCACCAGTTCCATGCCGATATGGCCCAGGCCCTGTACTGCGATGCTGAGCTTGCCGATTTCCTCATGGCCGAACTTGCGCTTGACCGAGGCCATCAGCGCCTGCAACGCGCCGTAGGCAGTGAACGGAGCCGGGTCGCCGGAGCCGCCATGGACCTGGTGTACGCCGGTCACATAACCGGTCTCCAGATAGATGTTTTCCATGTCGTTGACGTCGGTACCGACGTCTTCGGCGGTGATGTAGCGGCCGGCCAGCGCCTCGACCTGGCGGCCGAAGGCGCGGAACAGCACTTCGCTCTTGGCGGTCCTGGGGTCGCCGATGATCACCGCCTTGCCGCCGCCCACATTCAGCCCGGCCAAGGCGTTCTTGTAGGTCATGGTGCGGCTCAGGCGCAGTACGTCGCGCAGCGCATCATCAGTATTGGCGTAAGGGCGCATGCGCACGCCGCCCAAGGCCGGGCCGAGGGTGGTGTTGTGGATGGCGATGATTGCTTTCAGGCCGGCGTCGCGGTTCTGGCAGAACACGACCTGCTCATGGCCGGAAGTCTCGAGGGTTTCGAAAAGCATGCAAGCTCCGATGGCGTATCTGCCACAACGTCAGTGATCGTGTAGCCAAATTGCTGGCCGGAAAACAAAAAATGCGACTTCGTCATTGGCAGGGACGGGGGTCGCGGGCCGTCATTCTAATCCATTCCCGGTAGGGGAGTGTTCAGCCCGGTGTACCGCTGGCGGTGCCTGGCTTTGCCGGTACGGGCGGCGCTGTGCCCACCGATAGCGCAAACCGGCAAAAGGTCACGCTGCGCTGCAACCTGACCTGCGGGGGGCAGCGGTTCTATGATCGGTTGCAATAGAAACCGGATGTTGCACGGCCCATGAGTACCCCCGCCTCCCAGCTCCCGCAGGCGCAGCCTGAAACCACCCCGCTGCGCTTCGTCACCGCCGCCAGCCTGTTCGATGGCCACGATGCGGCGATCAACATCATGCGCCGCCTGATCCAGGCACAGGGTGCGGAGGTGATCCACCTCGGTCACAACCGCAGCGTGGAAGACGTGGTGCGTGCCGCGCTGCAGGAAGATGCCGACGCCATCGCGCTGTCGTCCTACCAGGGCGGGCACGTGGAGTACTTCAAATACATGGTCGACATGCTGCGCGAACGGGGTGCTGGCCATATCAAGGTATTCGGCGGCGGTGGCGGCACCATCACCCCGGAGGAAATCCGCGAGCTGCAGGCCTATGGCGTGGAGCGTATCTATCACCCCAACGACGGCATGAAGATGGGGCTGGTGGAAATGATCGAGGACGTGGTGGCGCGCGCTGGCAAGGCCCGTGAAGCTGCTGCCCGCGACGTGCATGCGGAAGCGCCGTCGATCGAGGATGAGATCGGCATCGGCCGGGTGCTGTCGCAGTTGGAAGACGCAGATCACAGCGAGGCTGAGTTGGCGCTGCTGCGCAAGCAGTGGCAGCTGGCGGCAGGCAAGACGCCGGTCATCGGTATCACCGGCACCGGTGGCGCCGGCAAGTCCTCGGTCACCGACGAACTGCTCAATCGCTTCCTGGCCAGCTTCCCGCAGATGCGCATCGCGGTGATCTCGGTCGACCCGACCCGTCGCCGTACCGGTGGTGCGCTGCTGGGCGATCGCATTCGCATGAACTCGCTGCGCTCCAAGCGCGTCTACATGCGTTCGATGGCAACCCGCCGCCAGCATGCGGCGATCAATACGGTGCTGCGTGATTGCATCGGGTTCCTGAAGTCGCTGCACTTTGATCTGGTGATCGTCGAGACCGCCGGTATCGGCCAGAGTGATTCGGAAATTGTCGATCTGGTCGACTTCCCGATGTATGTGATGACCAGCGACTTTGGCGCACCCAGTCAGCTGGAAAAGATCGACATGCTCGATTACGCCGAGCTGGTGGTGCTGAACAAGTTCGACAAGCGCGGTGCTGAAGATGCGTTGCGTGATGTGCGCAAGCAATGGAAGCGCAACCGCGTCGCCTTCACTATGAAGGACGAGGATGTGCCGGTGTATCCGACCATTGCCAGCCAGTTCAATGATCCGGGCATCAGCTGGATGTTCGCCAACCTGTGCCGACTGCTACGCGAGAAGGCCAAGGCAGACGCCGGCCTGCAGCCGCAGATCGATACAACGTTGAAGGAGCCTCGTGCGACCGTGCTGATACCCGGTGCACGCGTGCGTTATCTGGCTGAGATCGCCGAACAGGGCCGTGGCATCAATGCCCGCATCGAGTCGCAGGCGGAAGTGGCCGAGCGTGCGCAGAGCCTTTGGCAAGCACTGAAGGAGTTGGCTGATGCGGCCCAGCCGGGCGCCTTGGATCTGTATGCAGGCGATGCACTCACCGATGCAGGCGTCGACAACAGCATCCGCACCCTGCGTCAGCGCTACAACGATGCGGTGCAGTCGCTGGACTCCGACGCGCTGCGCTTGCTGCGTGAGTGGCCGGCACGGCTGAAGTCGATCACCGATCCGGTCAACGAGTACCAGGTGCGCGGCAAGACCATCCGCGTCGAGAACTACCGCGAATCGCTCAGTCACCAGCAGATCCCCAAGATCGCTGCGCCCACCTACCGCAGCTGGGGTGAGCTGTTGGTGTTTCTGCAGAAGGAGAACCTGCCGGGTTCCTACCCATACACCGGCGGCGTCTATCCGTACCGCCGCAGCGGTGAAGACCCGATCCGCATGTTTGCCGGTGAGGGCACGCCGGAGCGCACCAACCGCCGCTTCCATTACCTGAGCGTTGGCCAGCCAGCTGCGCGCCTGTCCACCGCCTTCGACAGCGTCACTCTGTATGGCGAAGACCCTGCACCGCGTCCGGACATCTACGGCAAGATCGGCAATTCCGGCGTCAACATCCCCACGCTGGACGACATGAAGAAGCTGTATTCCGGCTTTGACCTGTGCGCGCCGACCACCTCGGTGTCGATGACCATCAATGGCCCGGCGCCGATGATCCTGGCGATGTTCATGAACACCGCTGTCGACCAGCAGATCGAGAAGTACCTGCAGGAAGATGCCGCGCGCTGGGCCGAAGCGGAGCAGACGATCGCGAAGCTCTTCGAAGGCCGCAGCCGTCCGCAGTATCACGGTGACTTGCCGCCGACCAACAATGGCCTCGGTTTGGCGCTACTTGGCGTTACCGGCGATCAGCTGGTGGACGCCGAAACCTATGCGCGGATCAAGGCAGAAACCCTGTCCACGGTGCGTGGCACGGTGCAGGCCGATATCCTCAAGGAAGACCAGGCGCAGAATACCTGCATCTTCTCCACCGAGTTCGCGCTGCGGATGATGGGCGATATCCAGCAGTACTTCGTCGACCACAAGGTGCGCAATTTCTACTCGGTGTCGATCTCCGGTTATCACATCGCCGAGGCCGGCGCGAACCCGATCAGCCAGCTGGCTTTCACCCTGTCCAATGGTTTCACCATCGTCGAGTACTACCTGGCGCGCGGCATGAAGATCGATGACTTCGCGCCCAATCTGTCGTTCTTCTTCTCCAACGGCATGGACCCGGAATACACGGTGATCGGCCGCGTGGCCCGTCGTATCTGGGCGCGAGCGATGCGTGAGCGCTACGGCGCCAATGAGCGCTCGCAGATGATGAAGTATCACATCCAGACCTCGGGCCGTTCGCTGCACGCGCAGGAGATTCAGTTCAACGACATCCGCACCACGTTGCAGGCGCTGTATGCGCTGTTCGATAACTGCAACAGCCTGCACACCAATGCCTATGACGAGGCGATCACTACGCCGACCGAGGAAAGCGTGCGTCGTGCGGTGGCGATCCAGATGATCATCAACAAGGAGTTGGGGCTGAATTTCTGTGAGAACCCGTGGCAGGGCAGCTTCATTGTCGACAAGCTCACCGACATCGTCGAAGAGGCGGTTTACAAGGAGTTCGAGGCGATCAGCGAGCGCGGCGGCGTGCTCGGCGCGATGGATACCATGTACCAGCGCGGCAAGATCCAGGAAGAGTCGCTGTACTACGAGCACAAGAAGCACGATGGCAGCCTGCCGCTGGTCGGCGTCAATATGTTCCTGCCCAAGGAACATGCCGGTGAAGTGGCGACCGAGATCGAATTGATCCGTTCGACCGAGGAAGAAAAGGGCCAGCAGATCGAGAACGTGCACACCTGGCAGCGCAACCGCAATGCACTGGCCCCGGCGGGTGAGACCTCGCATGCGCATGAGATCGAAGGCGCAGCGACGGATGAAGAAGCGCACGATGGTCACGGTCTGGGCTACCTGCAGAAGACCGCGCGCGACCGTCGCAACGTGTTCGAAGCGCTGATCGAAGCCGTGAAGACCCACAGCCTCGGCCAGATCAGCCACGCCCTGTACGACGTAGGCGGAGAGTACCGCCGCAACATGTAACGGTAGTGCCGAGCCATGCTCGGCAATGGCTTTCACGTAGTGCCGAGCCATGCTCGGCAGAGGCCTTCATGTAGTGCCGAGCCATGCTCGGCAAGGGCTTTCATGTAGTGCCGAGCCATGCTCGGCTGGGGCTTTACTGGTAAGGCCTCTGCCGAGCATGGCTCGGCACTACATGAAAGCCCTTGCCGAGCATGGCTCGGCTCTACAGGTAAGGCTATCGGTAGAGCCCCAGCCGAGCATGGCTCGGCTCTACAGGTGTTGCGCGCTGCTACTCTTGGGGCGACTTCCCGGCAACAGGCAGCAACATGGATCGACGTCGTTTCATCGGTGGTACGGCTTTGGCGGCAGCCTTGCCGCTGATCGGCATGCAGGGCGCGATGGCTGCCACGCACGGGCAGTTGCTGGCCGCCGGCCTCAACAAGGGCGATACGGTCGGCCTGGTCAGTCCGTCCTCAGCCAGCAGCGAGCGGCTCAGCCTGCAGTTGGCGCGCGAGGCGATGGAAGCCCTTGGCTTCGTGGTCAAAACCGGCGCGCATTACGCCGCCCGCCATGGCCACCTGGCCGGCACCGATGCCGAACGCGCCGGCGATCTCAATGCCATGTTCGGCGACAAGCAGGTCAAGGCCATCATCTGTGTGCGCGGCGGCTCTGGCGCCGCACGACTGTTGCCGCTGCTCGACTACGAGCGCATCCGCGCCAACCCCAAGGTGCTGCTCGGTTACTCGGACATCACTGCGCTGCATTGCGCGATCCAGGCCAGGACCGGCCTGGTGACCTTCCACGGGCAGATCGGCGCAGGCAGCTGGAATCGCTTCAACGTTGATCAGTTCGATCGGCTGTTCTTCAAACACGAGCTGATGCAGTACCAGAACCGCAGCGAGAGCGACGACGAGCTGGTGCCGCGCGACAATCGCACGCTGACCATCCGTGGCGGCAAGGCGCAAGGTGAACTGATCGGTGGCAACCTGACCGTGCTGACCGCCTTGGCGGGCTCGCCTTACCTGCCGGACTTCAGTGGCAAGATCATGTTCCTGGAAGACGTGGCCGAAGCACCGTATCGCATCGATCGCATGTTCAGCACCTTGAAGCTGATGGGCGCACTGGACAAAATCGCCGGCTTCATCTTCGGTGAGTGCACCGATTGTTCGCCGGGTGATGGTTATGGCTCGCTGACCCTGGACGAGATCTTCGACGACTACATCGTGCCGTTGAAGATCCCCGCCTATCGCGGTGCGATGATCGGCCACATCAAGGAGCAGTTCATCGTCCCGGTGGGCGGCAAGGTGGAGATGGATGCCGATGCCGGTACGTTCCGGCTGCTGGCGCCGGTGCTGGCAGGCGCTTGATGGTCAGGGCGACGTGGCGGGATGCCGTCACGTCGTCAAAGCCCGAGGCTTATTCTTCTTCGTCGGCGCTTTCATCCGCATCTTCATCCTCGGGTGACAGCCACCAGGCATAGCCGTCTTCGCGCACCGGCTGCGGACACTCACGGGTCTCGATGGCGTCAAGTTGACGGCCAGGTTGGCCGGCAACCCAGTCTTTCAATAGTTTCTCGACTGATAATCGGCTCTGCGCGGCAATACCGAGATTACGCTCGACCTGCCATTGTTCCACTTGCTCTTCGTTCGACTCCTGCGCATGGCTATGTGGCGCGCCGTAGCTGCAACGCAGGCAGTAGTGACGGATGCTGCTGGTCCAGTCTTCTGCATAACCGATGCCCGGCGCGCTGGCGCGCAGCAAGGCGCTGATATCGTCGCGACTGTCCGCGCGCACGAACACCACGAAGGTCTGGAACTCGGACGGCTGCAGTCGTTCCAGTTCGTTGAAAACATGCACTTCACGCTCGCCGTCGAAACGCGTGCCGGTGGCTGCGCCGTCATGCAGCACGATGTCGCCAAAGCGGTGGCCGCTTTCCGGCAGTGGCACGTTGAGGATGCGTGCGCGTACCGGGTCGATGCGGCGCATGAATACCGTCTCGCCGGCGCTCCAGGGATTCAAGCGCACCACGGCGACGCCGAAGTCGGCATCGATGGGGCCGTCACCTTCTGGAAGGGTGATGTCGCAGGCTGCCCAGAGTTCGCGCACCGTGCTCCATTGGCCAAGACCTGTGGCAGCGATGGCTGCGTTCCAGTGTTGGGCTTGGCTGAACTCCTCCGCCAGTTCAATCGCACGCAGGTTGTCGCGCAGCGAGCCGGCCCATTCCATCTGGTACTTCAGTGCCAGTCCGCGCATGTAGTGATAGAAGGGGTTATCCGGGTGGTGCTGCAGCAATACGTCGAAATTCTGCGTGGCGCTTTGCAGTTCGCCTTCGTCAACTGCGGCGTACGCATGGTTGTGGACGCTTTCAAGGCCAGGCTGTTCGTTGTTCATTGCGCGGCAGCTTTGGGGGATAGGAGATGATCGCATGCGGACTGTGTTCCCGGATCGGGCGTACAGCCATGTGATCGATATGCCAAATGGTTGTCAGCGCCGGCTGGGGGCAGCGCCTGTGTTGGTGGAGCTACTCGTTAACATGTCAATAACAGGACTCTTGCCAGCATCGGCGCCGAAGCGTGGTCATGGCTCGTTGTCTGGATGCACCGCGCGCAATGAAACCCCGTCTTTGGCTAGCTGGAGCAGTGCAATGAGTAGCAGAAGCATGCGGTACACAACATCGGCAGCAGTGCTGGCGCTGACGGTAGCGTTGGCAGGCTGTGGCAGGCAGTCGACAGCCGATGGCGCCGCGACGGTGGCTCCGATGGTAGCGACACCAGCAACGGATGACCTCCCGCAAGCCGCCCAGCAGGTGCTCAAGGTTGAGGTGTTCAACCCGGGCGACAGCGGTATTTTCGCGGTGTCTTCCGAGCTGATCACGGGTGCAACTGACGCAGTGTTGGTGGATGCGCAGTTCTCCACCGCCGATGCGGCCAAGCTGGTCGAACTGATCAAGGCATCCGGCAAGAAGCTGACCACCATCTACATCAGCCATGGCGACCCGGATTTCTACTTCGGCCTGGAGACGCTGCATGCTGCCTTCCCGGACGCGCAGATTTTGGCCACCCCCCAGACCATCGCGCATATCCTGGCCAGCAAGGATGAGAAGCTGAAGATATGGGGGCCGCAGCTCGGTGCCAATGCGCCCAAACAATTGCTGGTGCCTTCTCCCTTGCAGGGCGACAGCCTGCAACTGGAAGGGCTGGAGCTGAAGGTGATCGGCCTGGACGGAGCGAGCCCGCAGCGCACGGCTTTGTGGGTGCCGTCGATCAGGACGGTGATGGGCGGGGTGTTGGTGGATGCTGGTTCGCACGTATTCATGGCCGATACGCAGACACCGCAGTCGCATCAGGATTGGCTGGTGGCGCTGCAGCAGATCAAGGACCTGGCACCGACGAAGGTTATTCCCGGCCACTATGCGCAGGGTGCGCCACAGGATCTGGCGGCCGTGGAATTCACCGCCAACTACATTCGCGCCTTCGATGAGGAAGCTGCAAAGGCCAAGGACTCGAACGCGTTGATTGCGGCGATGAAGCAGCGCTACCCGGGCCTGCAAGGCGAAGCATCGTTGGAGCTCAGCGCCAAGGTTGCCAAGGGCGAAATGCCCTGGAAGTAGTCGCGTAATGCAGAACGGGCGTCATACCAATCTTCAAGGAGGATCATTGTGAAATATCGCGTTTTTTCTGTTCTCATCATCTGCGCCCTGGCGACGGGTATCGTCTGCGCCAAAGAGCCCATTCGCCTGGATGCGTCTTCGGATGCCGCAGCTGAGTCCAGCTGGAACCGAATGACTGAATCGGTGAGCTCTGCGAAAAAGCAGAAGCTGCTGGTGGCCATGCTTCAGATCAATCTGGCTGGTGTGAACTCGGCGTATGAGGTGGCGGGCAATCCTGAGCTGCAGCACCTTGGCATTGCCAGGATCAAAGACAAGGTTGCCAACCTGAATGCTGACGAGATCATTGAATTGGGAAATCGGACGTCGAGTGCCCAGATCCAGATCCAGGTCCAGTCGGTCCAGTAAATCCCCGTCACCTATGCAGGCAGAACCCATTCCGTAGATTGACCTGGTTCTGGCGGCGCTGCGCTCTTGCAGCAAGACAGCGCACAGTCCCGGGGCGGTTTGGAGGTGGCAGAGTCATCTTTGCCCTATGCACGCTGACTCGGCAAGGGAGGGCTGCGTGGATCAGGAAATTGGGTTGGAGGCGCGATCTGAAGCTGAGTTGGCAAGGCGCTTCTTCGCCTTGGCGGCATACATGGCGGCATCGGCATGGCGCAGCAGTGCATCGGCGTCATTGCCGTCGGCGGGGAAGCAGGCCACGCCCACGCTGGCGTCGATCTGCGGGGTATCGCTGCCAAGGCTCTGTAGCAGGGCCAGTCGCGCACGCAAGGCGGTAGCGATATTCAATGCATCACTGGGACTGGTGCAGGCCGGTAGCACGGCAACAAACTCGTCGCCGCCGACGCGGGCGATCAGGTCGTTCTGACGCAGGCCGTCACGCAGTTGGCGGGCGGCATCGCGCAGCAGGCGGTCACCAGCTTCATGCCCGTAGCGGTCGTTGGCAGCCTTGAAGCCGTCCAGGTCGATGTAGAGCAGTGCCAGCCCGCCGCCATCGCGCGCAGCGCGTTCCAGTGCAGCTTCCAGCTCCCGCCGCAGGTGGTAGCGGTTGGGCAGGCCAGTCAGTGCGTCGTGGCTGGCCAGGTGCTCAAGCTGTCGCTCGATCCCACGCAGGGCGGTCACTTCGTGGCCGACACCAATGCGGATACCGTACTCCGGCAGCCATTTGGCCGACCATTGGATGTCTACCACGCTGCCATCCTTGCGGATGTAGCGGTTGCGGAAGTTGGAACGAGGCCGGCCTTCCATCGCGTCCAGTGCCGATTGCTCGGTGGCTGCGCGGTCCTCTGGATGTACCAGGTCCATGATCTGCCGGCCTTTGGCCTCGGCGGGGGTGTAGCCAAAGATGGTCTCGAAGGCTGCATTGACCATCAGCAGCTCGCCATCGGGGGCAACCATGCAAACCGCGTCGGGTAGCAGATCAAGGACTTCACCGAGCAGCGGCAACTTGAAGGGCATGTCTAAGCACAACAAATACGAAGGCTGGGATTATGCCGTGTCCAGATTGCCGCGTATGTCGGGGCGCTGCCCACGCAGGCGGGGAGGCGGCAGCAGTGCCAGGCTGAACGTGGCCGGCGCTGGGCCCGGGGTGAGGGGGAAGCCGCTCTGCAGTAGTTGGGAGGATGCACGGAAACCCGCTTGCGGGAACGCGCATCGCCGGGGCTTTTGGCTTGTCCCGCTGCGAAAATGCCAAGGATTACCGCTAGTTGGCCGTCGCTGTTGGGCCTTGTAAAGCACCTCAGATAGAACCTGAAGCGACGGTTTTGCTACCCTGTGCTTCTTTGGGTTCTGGGGCTGCTCCCCGCGGTTATTTCCATGGTGTGGTTGCGTGTAGCTCTGATTCTCCCGTTGATCGTGATCAATACGCTGGCCCATTGCCTGCCGTTGTTCGTGGTGGCGCTGTTCAAGGCGGTGCTCCCGCTGAAGTCGGTGCGTCGGGCCTGTAATCCGCTGCTGACCGGGCTGGCTGAGAGCTGGATAGCGGTAAACAGCGCCATGATCCATGCCTTCACCGCCACCCGTTTTACGGTCAGTGGTACCGAGGGGTTGGAGCGCGACGGGCACTACCTGGTGCTGGCCAACCACCAGAGCTGGGTCGATATCCTGGTGCTGCAGAAGGTGTTCAATCGCCGCATCCCGCTGCTTCGCTTCTTCCTGAAGCGCTCGCTGTTCTGGGTGCCGGTGCTGGGCCTGGCCTGGTGGGCCTTGGATTTCCCGTTCATGGGCCGCTACAACCGCAAGCAGATCGCCAAAAACCCCGAGCTGGGCCGGCGTGACATGGAAGTAACCCGCAAGGCCTGCGAGAAATTCGCCAGCATTCCAGTGGCAGTGATGAACTTCGTTGAAGGCACCCGTTTCACGGCTGCCAAGCATGCTTCGCAGAGCTCGCCGTTCAAGCATCTGCTCAAACCCAAGTCCGGCGGCGTGGCCTTTGTGCTGGATGCGATGGGCAAGGGCCTGCATGCCTTGCTCGATGTGACCATCGTCTATCCCAAAGGCATTCCCTCGATGATGGACCTGATGGCCAATCGCCTGCCGGAAGTGCAGGTGCTGGTGCGCAAGCTGCCTATCCCCGCTGAGTTCATCGGCCGCAACTACCAGGAAGATCGCAACTTCCGCGCGCAGTTCCAGCAGTGGATGAATGGCTTGTGGCTGCAGAAAGAAGAGGACATCGCGCGCCTGCTCGAAAACAAGGCCTGATCGATCTGATTGGTTTTGCGGAAAACCGTCGGTTTTTTGTAGGAGCGGCGTAAGCCGCGAAGCTGGCATTGCTGAAGTACAGGGCATGCCTGCTACCTGAGGATGCGCCGGCTTCGCGGCTTACCCCGCTCCTACGGTGTAAAGTGCGCGCCAACATCCGTATTGAAGAGACCTGCGCATGAGCATTGATGCCGCTTTCTATCCCATCGGCACTCCCGGTCAGGCCTGGGGCGCGCCGGAGCGCGCGCAGTGGCTGGCACAGCAGCAGGTGCAGCGCAGCTATGCCGAAGAAGTGCTGGTCAAGATCGACGCCTTGCGCGAGCGTTTTGATGTGACGCAGTACGGTGAGCTGGATTACCCCTCGGGCCGCTATCCGCTGTTCGCAATCCGCAGCCGCAACTGGGACGAGACGTTGCCGGTGATGCTGGTGACCGGTGGCGTCCACGGCTACGAGACCAGTGGTGTGCAGGGTGCGCTGCAGTTCGTCGATCAACATGCGGGGAGCTACGCCGGCCGCTGCAACCTGCTGATCGCGCCCTGCGTCAGCCCCTGGGGCTATGAGCGCATCCAGCGTTGGAATGCCTTGGCACTGGACCCGAACCGTTCTTTCGTGGACAACAGCCCGGCGCAGGAGTCGGCCGCGCTGATGGCATTGGTTGCTCCCTTGCAGGGGCGCGTGCTGATGCATATCGATCTGCACGAAACCACCGATACCGACGAAACCGAGTTCCGCCCGGCACTGGCCGCGCGCGATGGCAAGCCGTTCGAGCCGGGCGAGATTCCGGACGGTTTCTATCTGGTGGACGACACCGAGAACCGTCAGCCGCAGTTCCAGCAGGCAGTCAACGCTGAAGTCGTCAAGGTGACCCATCTGGCACCTGCCGACGAGCGTGGCGAGATCATCGGTTCGACCGTGGTGGCCGAAGGCGTCATTGAGTACCCGCTCAAGGCCTTGGGCCTGTGCGCCAGCGTCAGCGGTGCGCGTTACACCACCACCACCGAAGTCTATCCGGACAGTCCCAAGGCGACGACGCAGCAGTGCAATGACGCCCAGGTTGCTGCCGTGATCGGCGCCGTGGACTACGCGTTGGCGCATCGCTGAGCGCGCGGACCGACAGGTTTGCTGAAAGCCCATCCGGCGTAGCCGGGTAGGCTTTTCATTTGCGGGTTCGATAGCCCGACCGAAGCGTGTAGCCCGGGTAAGCCAAGCGCACTCGGGAACCACTGCCGCCTATCGATATTCACGCCACCCCGCAGTGGGATATGCAACATGGCGAACATGAAAGCCCCGATCCTCCTCTATGCGGTGCTTGCCCTGGCCGCCCGCCAAGCGCATGCCGAAGACGCGCCGGAATTTGACCGGCCCGGCATAGGCTTCTCCACCAGCACGGTCGGCAAGGGCGTGTTCGTCTGGGAGCAGGGCTTGCCCGATGCCAGCCGTGATCGCAGCGATGGCCTGACCACGACCAGATGGACTGCCGACACGTTGTTGCGTGTCGGCTTGGCCAATGCGCTGGAGTTGCAACTGGGCGCGGATAGCTGGAGCGGGCTGCGCGTGCATGGGCCCGATGGGCGGATCCGGAAAACCGGTGGAGGCGACGGCAGCGTCGCACTGAAGTGGGCGCCGACGCTGGCCGATGAGCAACTGTCAGTGGCATTCAAGGCCGGGGCCAGCCTGCCTTGGGGCAGGGCGCCGCTGGGTGATGCGGGGCAGAACTACGACCTGGGCGTGACTGTGGCGTTGGCGCTGCCGCGGGATGGCAGTGTCGGCCTTTATGTAGATCGGCAATGGGGCGACGCTGGTAGCGGCTGGTTACTTTCGCCCAGCTACGGTTTCGCGTTGAGGCCGCAGCTGTCGGCCTACGTCGAAGCCGGCTACGGCACCGGCGCACAGTACATGCGCGCTGCCGGTGCCGGCGTGACCTGGATGGTGAGCCCGCGCGTGCAGTTGGATGCATCGTTCCTGCGCGGGCTGGACGCCGATACCACTGATTGGCAGGGCGGTATCGGCGTGTCGATGTATTTCGATTGAGAACGCGGTTCAGCGATTGACCGCCGGCCCATACACGCCGCTGTAGCCGGCTGCGCAATTGCTGGTGCAGTCAGTGGTCAGCATGTTGCGCACGATCAGACCGGCGTTGTTCTTCGAGCGGAAATGGCCGACGCCGCTGCTGGTATCGCCACCACCGAAGTTGTACGGGCTGCCATCGCTCCAATTCCAGTCGAAGCTGTAGGCGCTGCTACCGGCGCCGATGTCGACTTGTGCATAGACATTGGTTGCGCTGTTGAACAGCGCGCCATCGGCGCAGCCGGCGCTGTAGCTGGTGGTGAAGCAATGCACCTGGTCACGCGAACCGGCGGTGATGGTGTAGAAACGGATGCCGGTGTACGTGGCCGGGAAGGTGCGCAGGCTGCCGCTGCCACTACCGGTCCAGCGGTTGTAGCCGTAGTAGCTCACGCCGGTGCTCGGGTACAGACCGAAGGTGTAATAGGTGTAGGGATAAACGTAGGCTTCGGCATTGCAGGTGGGCGCCAGCGTCGATTGATATCCGGTGCTGCGGCAGGTCTGCAGGCCGCGTAGCCCGCCAGCGATGTTGATGAAGCGTCGCACGCTGCTTTGATTGGCGTTGTACTTGATCGACGCCAAGGCCATGGTCGAGCCCAGCGAGTGAGTGACGATGTCGACCTGGCTCTTGCCGGTGTAAGCCTTGACCTTGTCGATGAAGGTCTTGAGTGTCTGATAGGTGGCCGGTGAGTGGTAGTTGTTCTGCGGCGCTGCGCGCTCGCTGGCACTGAGGTAGGTGATGCCGAACAGTTCGCAGTCGTTGTAACCGGCGGCCTTGAGCTCGGCATAGATCGAGCGCGGCGGGGTGCTGTAGCCGCTGACCGCAGCGGCCGGCATATCGAAGCTGATGGCGCTGTCGCCATTGCCGGGTATGAATACCACCGGGGTCTTGCTGGCGGTGCAGCTGCCGCCGCCAAAACCGCCTTGGCCAACCCCGGGGCTGAAGCCGCCGGCATATTGGTTTGCCGCGCCGGTGCAGGTGTAGCCATTGTTGCTACCGCAGTCCAAGGCCTTTGCGCTGGTGGGCGCCAGCATCAGCATGACGCCGGCCAGCGGCGCGGCCAATGCGCCGAGCAGGCAGGAGGAAATGACGGGGACAGATCGCGTGTTCGACATCTGGCTGCTCCGATGGGTCTGCGTTGTGATCAACGCAGCATCCGCCGGTACCGCCGATGCAGGCAGTGTCCTTTAGGGAAACTTGCAGTGCAGCACGACTGCACAGGCTACCCATCCCGTTATTTGCGTTTGTGGATCAAACTGGTAGAAGCCTGCAGGATGGCGCGGGTCAGCAAGGCCATGGTTTTGACCTCGCCCTTCCAGTGCTGCCAGTACAGCGGCACGTCTTCCCAGGCGCGGGCTTTGACGTAGACCAAGCGTCCGCTTTCCAGGTGCCGGCGCACCAGCGGCAATGGGTTCATGGTCCAGCCAAGTCCGCCCAGATTGGCGTGGACGAAGGCGCGGGTTGAGGGAATCCACCAGGTAGGTGCGTTGTGTGCCTGCTCCACACCGGCCAGACGCCGGGCATAACGGGCCTGCATATCGTCCTTGCGGTTGAACACCAGTACCGGCGCCTGCGCCAGCGCCTGTGCGGTCACGCCCTTGGCGAAGTGGCGGGCATGGAATTCGGGGGTACAGGTAGCGGCGTAGCGGATGCTGCCCAGTGCATGGATCTGGCAGCCCTGTACCGGCTCGGACAAGGTGGTGACGGCGCCCATCACCGCGCCCTGGCGCAGCAGGGCAACGGTGTGGTCCTGGTCTTCGGTGTGCAGGTCCAGGGTGGTGGAGGTGGTCTGCGAGAAGCTCTGCACCGCCTCCGGGAACCAGGTTTCCATGCTGTCGTGGTTGACCGCCACCGGGATGCTGGCCCTTGGCAGCTCGGCATCGCTGAGGCCGATGCGCTCGAAGGCGTCGCGCTCCAGCAGGGCGGTCTGTTCGGCCAGCTGCACCAATACCTGACCTTCCACAGTTGCCTCGGTAGGGATGGTGCGCTTGATCAGCAGTTTGCCGACTCTGTCCTCCAGTGCCTTGATCCGCTGCGATACCGCCGAGGCGGTGACGTTCAGCGATAGCGCCGCGCGCTCGAAGCTGCCTTCGCGGATGACCGCGGCCAGTGCCCGCAGTTGGGCGTGATCGATGCGCATATTAAGTTTTGCTAATGATGGTTAACGAAGTTTAGCTCTACTTTTCCGTGCTGCATTGCGACAATTGCCGCGTCCGGACGTAACCGGTGGGCTCTCCCGCTACGTCCTTCCCCCAGTAACAAGGTTTTTTCTCATGTTTTCGGTTATTTCCGCCCAAGCTGCCGGCAGTGCCTGGCTCAGTGGTGCCGGTATCGGTATCGGTCTGTTCGCCATCGTTGGCGCGCAGAGTGCGTTCATCCTGCGCCAGGGCATCATGCGCCAGCACGTGATTCCGATCATCGCCACGTGTTTCGCCATCGACGCGGTGTTCATCATGGCCAGCGTGGCCGGCCTGCGTCAGTTGACCGCGCAGTTGCCGTGGCTGACCACCGTGCTGTTGTGGGGCGGTGTTGCCTTCCTGACCTGGTATGCAGCGCAGTCGGCGCGGCGTGCGGTGGTGGGCGGTGGCGGCATGAACCTGGATGACAACGGCGAGCAGTCGTTGCGCACGGCGCTGATGGCGGCGGCTGGTTTCTCCATCATCAACCCGCATTTCTGGCTGGACATGATGGTGATTGGCTCCATCGCCGACAACTTCGGTGAGTCGCGCATGGCCTTCGCCATCGGCGTGGTGACTGCCAGCGGCGTGTGGCTGACGGTGCAGGGTCTCGGCGCACGGATGCTGGCGCCGTTGTTCACCAAGCCGTCTACCTGGCGGATTCTGGATGGCACCATCGCGGTGATCCTGAGCGTGCTTGCCTTGACCCTGGCGATCCGCGGGGTCAACTGAGGTCAGGCTTCATCCGGGCAGGTGGCCTGCCCGGGTGATGCCCGGGCTACGGCCCTGCGTGCTTTCCCGGTTACGTGGCCTGGTTCCAGCGTGTCGGCCACTCGCGAATGAAATCGTCCACCCGTGCCAACGGCATTGGGCGTCCAAACACATAGCCTTGGCCCTCGGCACAGTGCTCTTCCTTCAGCTGGTCCAGTTGCGCCTGGGTTTCGACGCCTTCGATGGTGGTGCTGATGCCCAGCTTTTCGCATAGGTGCGATACCGCGCCGATGATGGCGCTGCCCTGGCTTTGTTCGCCCAGGTCGCGGACGAACGACTTGTCGATCTTGACCTTGTCGAACGGGAACGCACGCAGGTAGCCGAGCGAGGAATAGCCGGTGCCGAAGTCATCCATCACGATCGACACGCCGGCCATCTTCAGCCGCAGCAGCTGCGCCGATGCCGCCTCGATGTTGGCGATCAGCGCGTTTTCGGTGATTTCCAGTTCCAGCCGTGCCGGCGCCAGCCCTGTTGCTGCCAACACCTGTTCGACGCCTTCGGCCAGATTGGGTTGGGCCAGCTGCGATACCGACAGGTTCACCGCGATCTTCATCTGCTCCGGCCACTGGCTGGCATCCTGCGCGGCCTGGCGCAGCACCCATGCACCCAGCGGCAGCATCATGCCGATATCTTCGGCCAAGGCCAGGAACTCACTGGGTTCGAGCAGGCCGCGTTGCGGGTGATTCCAGCGCAGGAGTGCTTCAAAGCCGGCGACCTGGCGCAGGCGCAGATCCACCAATGGTTGGTAGTGCAGCTCAAACTGCTGCAGTTGCAGGGCCGCACGCAATTCAGTCTCCAGCTGCCGGCGACGCTGCATGCGGGTGTCCATCTCTGCTTCAAAGAAGCGGTAGCAGCCGCGGCCATCGTCCTTGGCCCGGTACAGCGCCAGATCGGCATTGCGCATCACGGTGTCGGCGGCGTTGGCCTGGTTGTCGATGAGGACGATGCCGATGCTGGTGCTGATGGCGAACTGGTGGTTCTCCAGCTCGACGCTGCGGCCCAGTTCTTCGACCAGGCGGGCAGCCAACGATAATGCTGCCTCGGGAGCGCGGCTTTCCGGTGCCATCAGGATGGCGAATTCATCACCGCCCAATCGGGCGACCAGGTCGTTGCCGCGTACACAGCCGAGGATGCGTTGGGCGACTTCCTGCAGCAGCCGGTCGCCGGTGGGATGGCCGAGGCTGTCATTGACCTCCTTGAAACGGTCCAGGTCGAGCAGCAGCAGGGCGCTGTGGTGACCACGGCGGGCAGCGATCAGGGCCTGGTCGAGTTTCTCGAACAGCATGTTGCGATTTGGCAGCGAGGTCAGCGAATCGTGCTGGGCCAGGTAGGCGATGCGCGCCTGTGCCTGACGCCGCGCATCCACGTCCTCCAGCACGCCGGCCCAACTGCTCAGGCTGTGGCCGATGCGGGCGCCGCGTGCGCGCAGCCAGCGCCACTTGCCATACAGGTCAAGCACGCGGAACTCCACGTCCAGGGAGGCGGCGTTGGTGCCGGTGAAACTCTGCTCCAAGGCGATCTCTATCTGCGGCAGGTCATCTTCGTTGACCCGGCGCAGCCAGCCCTTGCCGAGCGCATGATCATTGGGTTGCCCGGTCAGCTCGCGCCAGCCGGTTGCCGACAGCACCGTTCCATTGCGATCGGATTGCCACAGCACCAGCGCGCCGGCTTCGGCGACGGCGCGGTAGCGTTGCTCGCTGGCCTTGAGGTCACGGGCCAGGTCGCGCGCTTCATCGGCGCTGCGCTTCAACGCATCGACGGTGCCGCTGAGGCTGCTCTGCAGGCTGCGTACTTCGCGGATGCGGGAGGGCTGTGGGTCGGGCAGGGCGGCGACATTGTCGGCGACGCTGTGACTGCGCTGGGCCAAAGCCCGGATCGGCAGCAGGATGCTGCGGGCGATGGCGTTGGCCCAGAGCAAGGCGATCACCGCTGCGACGATGCCGCCGAAAATGATCCCCAGCAGCGGTTGTTGCCAGCGCGCCTGGAAGCTCTGTTGTGGTTCTCCAACCACCAGGGTCCAGCCCGGCGCCGCCTGCAACCGGTGGAAGGCGAAGATGACCGGCATTCCCTCGTTGCTGCTTGCATCGAACAGCCCGTGCTTGCCGCCGCTGCGTTGCAGTACCCGCCAGTCGGGTACCTGCTTGCCGATGTAGCGTTCCGGTGACAGTGATCGCGCAGCAATGACGCCATTGTTGTCGACTACCGCAGCCAGCAGCTGTTGGTCGTTGCCGGTACCCATGATGCTGGCGATCAGGCGATTGGAGGGTTGCACCATGGTCAGCACGCGGACGTCGTCGGCATCGCCAAAGGGCAGAGCGATGGCCACTTCCGGGGTATTGGTGATCGCGTTGGTGAACAGGTCCGAGACCTTTACCTTGTCTTCGCGGCGGGCGTCGTCCAGCAAGCCAGGCGGCAGTGTACGGGCCTGCTCGCTGTTGTCCTGGATCAGCCGGATGTCGGGGTTTTCACGTGCCCATGCCCGCAGCTCCGGGGCGGTTTCCTGCAGCTGCGGTGCCAGCAATGACAAAAGGCGTAGTTGGTTGACGTTGTCTTCGATTCCCTGATCGACCCCGCGTGCCAGCGCGGTGGCGGTTTCCTGCAGGCGTTGCTCGGAACTGTGCCGGTAGTCGCGGGCTGCATTCCAGACTGCTATGGCACCGATCACCAGTAACGGTAGCAGGGTGGCAAGGATCAACAGATGCAGTCGGGAATGGAGACCACGGGTACGCGGCAACTGCTCAAGCGCTGCCGATGCGGTAGTTGCCAAGCCTCAGTCTCCGGTTACCGTTGCGGCGTAGTGCAGTTGGCAGCCGCCCCCAAGTGGCTGCCGCAGGCGGGGTGGCGCTGTTATGGCACGAACCCGGTACGGTTGGAAAGTACAGTTGGAAACAGGGCCGAGGGTCGCGCACTTGTCCCCACTGTCCAATTCAGGCCGTGCAGGGCGGGTGTAGGCGGCAGCATTCGATGCGTGATTGCAGTCACGCTATCGCAACGGACTGGCTACAAAGTTCCCGCATCGTTCGCAAAGCCCGCAAATACCGGCGCGAGCCCTGATTTCCAGGTTTCTGCTGCAAGCCTGATGGCTGCCCTTGTCAGTGGCGCTTTTGGCTCAGCATCCACTCCCACATCGCGGGGTTGCGATAGGTGGCATCCCAGGCGTTGTGTTGGACGTCCGGGTACTCGGTGTAGCGGAAGCCCGCCCCAAGTTGCTGGCTGGCAGCGGCGATTGCGCGATCGTCGGTGGTTGGTACCAGTTCGTCGAGGGCGCCATGGAATATCCAGGTAGGCACGTCGCGCAGGCGGCTGACGGTGCTCAGGTATGGATTGGCAGCGTCGGCCACCTGGTCGACCATCAGTCCGGGCCGGTCGGCACGCGGTGCTCTCAGCGCGCCGCAGATGGGCACGATTGCGGCGAATTGGCTGGGCCGGGTCAGGGCCAGCTCCCAGCTGCCATATCCACCCATCGAGATGCCGGTCAGGTAGATGCGTTGTGGATCAGCGGCAAACTCCTTGCTGGCCACGTCCAGAACCGCCAACGCCATGCGCGCGTTGCGTCCGCGCCATTCCTCGCCCTCGGGCACCTGTGGGAACACCACCAGTGCCGGGAACGTATCCATGTTCTGGTTGAGCCAGGGACCAATCCCGGCCAAGGTAGGTTTGAGCCCGTCATCGCCGCGCTCGCCGGAGCCGTGCAGGAACAGCACCAGTGGACGCGCACCTGACGAGGTGGCGGTAGTGGCCGGCACAAACACCTGGTAGCGGAACTGACGGCCCTCGAAATCGAGCTGCCGCGCGACGAACTGCCCCTTGGCGGGGGCGGTGTTGGCGGTTGAGGGCAGGCTGTTGCAGCCCATGAGCATACCCAGCAGACATAGCGACATCAGAATGCGACCCATTGCGTCCGGCTCCATGGCAGAAGCCACCAGCCTAGCCTGATTGGGCCTGTGCCAGAATGCTCGCGGATACACCGCTGTGGCGGTCTGCGCTGTTATTGGGAGTTGTAGATGAGAAAACTGCTGATCGTTGCCTTGGCAACTTTGTTGGCTGCTTGCAGCCAGGGCCTGAGCGGCACCTGGAACGATGGCGCGGGAATGGTGAGCTACACCTTTGACTCCGACGGCCAGGTGACGGTTGAAACGCTGGGCAAGGCGCAGCAGACTCGCTATACCCGCGACGGCAACATGCTGAAGGTTGCAGTACCTGGCACCGAAGCAGAGTCGGTGGACTTCACCATCAATAAGGATGGCTCGCTGCAAGGCCCGATGGGTGTGCGTCTGCACAAGCAGAAGAAGTGACACGAACCCCGCAGATGGATCGGCGCTGATGGTGCCAGCGCAAGCTAGCGCTGACGGCTGAGCTGGAAACGTAGGGCTACGCCAACCGGATTTGGGTAGCTGACGCTTTCAGCGTCAGCGGATGGTGCGGGCCTGTGCTTGAGCGTGCTCAAGACGCGTGCAGGAAGCCTTCTATTTCGCGCGCGGCTTTCCCAACCTGGGCGCTCAGTGAGGTTTTCATATCCGCCGGTAGCATCGAGCGCGGAACCATGATGCTGATCGAGGCCAGCACGTTGCCATCACGGTCGCGCAATGGATAGGCCACCGCCGAGACGCCGGTTTGATAGAACGATTCGCTGATGGCGTGGCCGCGCGCACTGTCATCACCCAGCAGCTCGATCAGGTCCTGTGGTGTCTTTGGCCCTTGTTCGGAGGTAAGTGCAAATGCCGGTTCCGGGTACAGTGAGCTCAGTTCCTGCTCGGGCATCGCCATCAACAGCACGCGGCCTATTGCGGTGCAGTGAGCTGGGAGCCGTGTGCCTACGCTGACGCCGCTGGGCAGTTCGCCGATCGCGCTGGCACGGGCCACGTACACCACGTCGCGGCCATCCAATACGCACAGGTGCGCAGAGTAGCTGGTGGTATCACGCAGCCGTTGAATGATGGGTTGCCCGATCTGCACGATGTCCATCGCGGATAGATAGTCAAAGCCCAGTCGCAGAACATTGAGGCCAAGGCGGTAGCCGCCACTGGCGGTGTTGCGATCCAGAAAGCGCATCTGTTCCAGCGTCTGCATGGTGCGGTACGCCGATGCTTTGGGCATGCCGGTGCGCTGGCAGACCTGGGTGAAGCTCAGTTCGCCACGTTGCCGTCCAAACAGCAGCAACATGTTCAGGCCCCTCTCCAGTGCCGGTACCATGTAGCGATTGGGTTCTTTTACCGGTGTTGCTTGAGGCGTCGACATATCCGTCCTCCCTTTAGTTGAAGACAAGGCCGCCATCGGCGGGCAGGGTCAGCCCGCTGACGAAACCCGAAAGAGCTGACAGCTGGTACTTCACGATGCCGTCGATGTAGGCGGGTATTGCACCCGTTGCGAGGGATGCCCGTTCTCGCATGAAGCACGACGTTCGGCGGAGACGTACTCGGCGGTTTGTTGCCGGATAAGCCTCGGCGCGATTGCATTGACACGGAGGTCGTCGGCGCGCAGCCCAGGCGGCACTGACAGCGAAGCATCTGATTTGTTTTTCGCCCGTATCGGTCGCGTGGAGGTATTCGTCACGTATCTGCGGTTGTGCACAAGTGGTTTTCCGGCGGATGCCTTTCCCGCCAATGGCGGGTGAGGGTGAGGTTTTATGTTTGAAACTAAATGTCATTGCGGAAGTTGCAATTAAACATAGCAGCGTCAAGTGGGCTGGCAATCAGGGAAGTTGCCATCTGCGTGTGCTGTTACTCACAGATCCGATGCTCAGTGTGACTTGCTTGTTGATTTGAGTGGCGGGTCTTGGCTTTACTCGTGTGCCGAAAATGATATTTGTTTGATTGGTGAAACTGAGGTGGTGTCTTTTTGGCCGCATGTGCTCTTTGAATGCAGCGGATGCCTGTGTTTGGACGGCGTGCGGTGTTTCGGCATTGGGTGGCGTGCGAGCCTGGGTAATGTATGAATCTCCGTTATTTTGAGAGCTTCATTAATTCGCTATTTGAATATGGTTTGGTGCTTTCATGTTTCCTTGGGGGCTTTTCGTATCCGTCATGTGGTGCATAGGCTGGAGTGGGGCGGGGAGGTGTTGTGTTGATTCCGTGGATCAGGGATTCAAGAAATTCGCGTGTTGGCCGATATAATTGGCAGTTTTCCGCGTGGACCATTTGTATCTGTCATGGTGATTATCTCGGCAGTGTTTGCAGCAGTAATTGCCGGAGGCCTGGTCTGGCTCTGGCAGCGGCGCAGTGGCGATGCGGTACGTCCGCAACGGCGGCTGCGTGTGCCGCCATCGGCTAGCGTGCCGGCAGTCGAGGATGCTGCGGTCGTTGTCAGCGTTGATGATCTGCAGCGGCGCTTCCTGCTCAGCGCGCTCGGCGCCGCCGATATGCCGGCCGATGCGTTGCGTGTGCAGCGTGCGGTGGTGGACGACGTGGTTACGGCGCTGAGCCGTGCGGACCTGTCCTCGCGCTACACGCCTCGCCGACCGAACCTGCTGCCGCAGCTGATCCAGAGCGTGAATGACAGTGCGGCTTCGTCGCGCTCCATTGCCCGCATCATTGGTAGTGATGCGGTACTGGCGGCTACGTTGTTGCGTATCGCCAACAGTTCCCTGTATCGGCTGCAACGGCAGGACATACAAAGCATCGAGCGGGCGGTAACGCTGATCGGCAACGATGGCATCCGTCAGATCATTTCCGCCGCGTTGGTGCAGCCGGTCATGGAGTCGGCCAGTGGCGTTGATGCCGAGTTCTCGCGCTTGCTTTGGGAGTACACCTTGCGGGTGTCGCTGGCCGCTGCCGACCATGCGCGCAGTGTGGAACGCGAGGATGGCTTTGCTGCCCAGCTGGCTGGCCTGCTGCTGGGCCTGAGTGCGGCCATGGCGATGCAGGCTGCCGCCGATGTGTTGGCGCGGCCGCCGTTGCGGACACGTGAGCCGGGCACTTTGCTGGAAGTGTTGGAGCGCTGCAGCGCGCCGACCGCGGTGCGGATAGCCGGGCATTGGAAGTTGTCGGCGCCGATCGTGCAGGCCCTCAAGCAGGTCGGCGTGCCCGCTGCAGCTGGTTTGGCACGTTCGCTGCAGATCGGGCAGCTGGCCGCAAGCGCGGCGATGCTGCATGCGCAGGGTCTGATGAGCGAAGCGGAGGCCAATGCGGCGCTCGCCAGCCAGATGCCAGAACACGTCGCGGCATGGTTGTGGAAGCGGATGACGCAGGCAGACGGCTCACTGGAGTGAGGCGGGCAGCGCAGGGACGCGGCGCGCATCGTGTCCGTGCCCGGAATCTCGAGGGACACCGCCCCGCAATGTCGACTGCTCAGGCTAGAGCTGTGATTCCAATGGCAGCCAGCTGATCACCTGGGTGCTGGCGCGCTGCATCAGTCCGGTGTCCGGTTCTGTGCGCAGGCTGATAGGTGGCGTGTTGGCCCGATCCAACCAACGCAATTCGTGGTCCCTGTTCAAATACACCCAATAACTCAACTCAGCACTGGACAGGCGCAGGTATTCCTCGCGCAGGCGCGCGGCCAGTACCGGGTCATCGAACAGTGCGCCCATTTCGGTATTGAGGTAGGCCGAGCGCGGATCGAGGTTGAACGAGCCGACGAAGCCGCGGCGGTCATCCACCACGAAGGCCTTGGTGTGCAGGCTGGCGCCACTGCTGCCGAAGGTGGATGCCTTCTGGATGTGTCCACGCGCTTTGAGTTCGTACAGCTGCACGCCGCCGGCCAGCAACGGGCGGCGGTAGTGCATGTAGCCGCTGTGCACGGCGGGTACGTCATTGGCTGCCAGCGAGTTGGTGATGATGCCGACCTGCACGCCGTTCTGGACCTGCTGGATCAGGCCCTTGGTGCCGACCGCGCCGGGCACGAAGTAGGGCGAGATCAGCAATGATTTGTGCTCGGCGCTGCTCAGCACCTCGACCAGCCGGGTGACCAGCCATTGGCTGCTGTCGCCGCCGCTGGGTTTGCGCGGCGGGTCGGAGCGGATCCTTACGCCGTCGGTCCAATACAGGTCCAGTTGCTTGCTGAGATAGGCATCGGTGAGATGCGCTCGCACGCGTTGCAGATAGGGTTCGGCTTGCTGTTGGCGTGCGTCCAGCTCGGCCTGGCTGATGAAGTTGGCCATCTGCTGATCGGTACTTTGATGCAGAGCGGCGATCGGTACCACCGCATCGCTGTTCCAGAATTCGTCGAATATGCTGCTGGCATCGTTGGCGACAGGGCCGGCCAGCAGCAGGTCCAGGTCGCGGAAGTTCACATCCGGGCGTGCGTCGAAGTATTCGGCGCCGATATTGCGGCCGCCAACGATGGCAACGCGGCCGTCAGCGATCCACGCCTTGTTGTGCATGCGGTGGTTGATGCTGAAAACCCGCTGCACCATCTCGACCAGTCGCCATAGTCCGTCGCGATTGCGGAACGGGTTGTACAGGCGGATCTCGATGTTGGGATGGTTGTCCAGCGCCAGCATCAGTGGGTCCAGGCCGGCAGCGTTCATGTCATCCAGCAGCAGGCGTACGCGTACGCCGCGTTCGGCTGCCTGCTGGACGTCGTGGGCGAGCAGGTGGCCAAGCAGGTCGTCGTGCCACATGTAGTACTGCAGGTCCAGGCTGCGCCCGGCCTGGCGGGTGATGATGGAGCGTGCGGCGTAGGCCTCCAGCCCGTCGGAGAGATACACCGCGCCACTTTTGCCCGGGTGTTCGACCAGCAAGGGCTGCAGTTGGCGATCGATCAGGGTCTGTTGCGCCTGCAGTGGCAGGGCCTGCGAGGGCGTGCCGACTGCCTTGGGGGTGAGGTGATCACCCAGCAGCAGGCCGCTGCCGATCAACAGCAGCACGACGCCGAGCAGGTAGGCGAAAAACCGTAGCAGGCGTTTGGGGCGGCGCTTGTTTTCCATGCGCGCATCCTAGCGGTGTTCGCGTCTCAGCGGCACTTTGTCCTGATTCCATGACGTTCCGGGGGTGCGGAGGAAGCCTGCGGTGGGCGAGAATCGGGGTTTGCGTTTGCCGCGAGCCCTGTAATGACCGAACGTTCCTCCTCTTTCCGAGCGCCCAGTCTGGTGCTGCAGATTGTCATCGGCCTGATCGCCGGCATCGTACTGGCGATGGCCTGGCCGGCCGGTGCGACTGCTGTTGGCCTGCTTGGTACGGTGTTCATCTCCGCGCTGAAGGCTGTCGCGCCGATTCTGGTGCTGGTGCTGGTCACGGCCTCCATCGCCAATCACCAGCAGGGGCAGAAGACCCATATCCGGATGATCCTGGTGCTGTACATGATCGGCACCTTGGCCGCGTCCATGGTTGGCGTGGCAGCCAGTTTCCTGTTCCCCAGCACATTGACGTTGAAGACGGTCGAGAGCGCCATGAGCGCGCCGGGCGGGATTGGCGAAGTGCTCAATACCTTGTTGATGCAGATCGTCGACAACCCGGTGCACGCATTGCTCAACGCGAACTACATCGGTTTGCTGGCATGGGCTGTTGGCCTTGGCCTGGCGCTCCGCCATGCCAGCCAGACCACTCGCACCCTGGTCAGTGATTTCTCCGATGCGGTCACCTGGGTGGTGCGGTTGGTGATCAAGCTGGCGCCGCTGGGCGTGTTCGGTATTGTTGCTTCTTTGTTGGCCGAGTCCGGTCTGGGTGCATTGAAGGATTACCTGCATCTGCTGGCAGTGCTGATTGGCGCGATGCTGTTCATGGCCTTCGTCGGCAATCCGCTGATCGTGGCCGTGGTTACCCGCCGCAACCCCTATCCACTGGTGCTGCGCTGCCTGCGCGAGAGCGGCATCACCGCGTTCTTCACCCGTTCCTCGGCGGCAAATATTCCGGTCAACATGGAGCTGTGTCGCAAGCTTGGCCTGCATGAGGACACCTATTCGGTGGCGGTACCGTTGGGTGCGACCATCAACATGGCCGGTGCGGCGATCACCATTTCAGTACTGACCCTGGCGGCGGTAAACACCTTGGGCTACGCGGTGGACCTGCCGACCGCGCTGTTGCTCAGCGTAGTCGCTGCGATTGGCGCCTGCGGTGCCTCCGGCGTGCCGGGTGGCTCGCTGTTGCTGATTCCGCTCGCCTGCGGCCTGTTCGGCATTCCCAATGAGATCGCCATGCAGGTGGTCGGTGTCGGTTTCATTGTCGGCGTGGTGCAGGACTCGGCTGAAACCGCTTTGAACTCGTCCACCGACGTGGTGTTTGTCGCGGCGGCCGAACAAGCGCGCGGGCGCGCCTGATGGCCATCGCCGGGCGCATCACGCCAGCGGTACGCATCGGCGTTTCGATAGCGATTGCGACTGGCCTGTATGGCATTTCGTTTGGTGCGCTGGCGGTGGCATCGGGTTTCAGCGTGGCGCAGACCGCTGCGCTGAGCCTGTTGATGTTCACCGGTGGCTCGCAGTTCGCCTTCATCGGTGTGATCGGTGCTGGCGGTGCGGGCGCAGCGGCGTTTGGCGCGGCCACGCTGCTGGGCATCCGCAACGCGGTGTACGGGGCACAGATCAACCGCATGCTGCGCCCACGCGGTTGGCTGAGGCCGCTGGCGGCGCAGGTCACCATCGACGAATCGGCGGCCACTGCGGCCAGCCAGAGCGATCCGCAGGAACAGCGTCGCGGCTTCTGGGTTGCCGGGCTGGGCGTTTACCTGTGCTGGAACCTGTTTACTTTGTTGGGTGCGCTGCTGGGAGACGCGTTGGGTGATCCGCGCCAGTGGGGCCTTGATGGCGCCGCCGTCGCCGCCTTCCTTGGCTTGCTGTGGCCGCGCCTGCGTTCGCGTGAGCCGGTGGCGATTGCGGTGGTCTGCGCGTTGGTGACAGTGCTGGCGCTGCCGTGGGTACCGCCGGGCGTGCCGATTCTATTGGCCGCGGCGGTGGCCGCGGTTTGGGGTTGGTTTGGCAGGGGGCCAGCGGATGAGGGCTTGGAGCCCGATGTCGCACCCAAGGTCGAGCAGGAGTCGGCGCCATGACGCTGTGGGCGTGGATCATCTTTGGCTGCGTTGCCGCATGGGCGATCAAGTTCGCGGGTTACCTGGTACCGGTGCGCTGGCTGGAGTCGCCGCGCATGAACCGCGTGGCTGGCTGCCTGACGATAGGTCTGCTGGCCTCGTTGACGGCAATGAACACGGTGTCGGCCGGGCAGGGGTTGGCCTTCGATGCGCGTATCGGCGCGTTGTTGGCCGCGGCGGTTGCCTTGATGCTGCGGGCTCCGTTCTTGTTGGTGGTGATTGTGGGTGCGGCGGCTGCGGCTGTGATTCGACTGCTATGAGCGCAGTTGGCCGTTGTGGGAGCTGCGTCAGCCGCGAAGCCGGTGTTTCGTCCGCGCGCTGATCGCTTGCAACAACACATTGTGCGATGCCGGTTTTTGGTGTGGCCGGACGTATTGCCAGCTTCGCGGCTGACGCCGCTCCCACAAGAACAGGGGGGGCTTGTCCTTAGAACTTCTGCTCGGCTGCCAGGTAGCGCCACTGGCCTTCGGGCATCTTGCTCAGGCCGATCCGGCCGATGCGCAGGCGGCGGATCTGTTCGGCCTTCAGGCCGACCTGGTTGCACATGAACTGCAATTGGCCCGGGCGCACATCCTTGATCGCGAAACGCAGGCGCTGCTCGCTCTGCCAGCTGATCTTGGCCTGTGGCAGGCTGCGGCCTTCATAGATCAGGCCATGGGTGAGCTTGGGCATCGCCCACGGGGTGGGTTCGCCGCTGACTTCGACCACGAACTCCTGCTCCAGGCTGTAGCCCGATTCCTGCAGGTGGCGGCGTACGCGCCAATCCTGGGTCAGTACGACCAGGCCGCTGGCGGCATCGTCCAGCGGCATCAGGTAGTCCAGTCGCTGGAAATGACGGCGAAGCGGACGGATGCCGGAGGCGTCGTCGGCAAAGCGGTTGTCGTCCGAAAGCAGCGCAACCAACTGGTCGGAGGTACAGCCGGCTGGCTTGTTGATCAGGAAGGTGGCCGCTTCAGCGGCTTCGGTATTGCCTTCGGTGCCGAGGGTGATGATTTCCTCGCTGACCATGGTCTGCGGGGTTTCCACCACCACGCCATCGACGCTGATCCAGCCGCCTTCGATGTACTGCTGGGCCTGCGAGCGCGAGCACTGCAGCTGCGCGGCAACGCGCTTGTCGAGACGGATAGGGGTGGTCATGGCATCAATGAGTTCTACGAAGGGCGGGGAGTGTAGCGCTGTGGCGGGAGCGCGGCGATGGGCGGCTCAACCGGGTTCATGTTCCAAGGCGGTCAGGTACAGACGCAGATCGAACTCCAACTGGTGGTAGTCCGGCTCCATATGCAGGCATAGCTGGTAGAAAGGCTTGTTGTGGTCGGCCTCTTTGATATGCGCCAGCTCGTGCACCACGATCATCCGCAGGAACTCGGCCGGGGCCTCCCGGAACACGCTGGCAATGCGGATCTCGCGGCTGGCCTTGAGTTTGCCGCCATGGTTGCGGGAAATGGCGGTATGCGTGCCCAGGGCGTGTTTCACCACCTGTAGCTTGCCGTCGTACAGCACTTTGCCCAGCGGTACCGACTGGCGCAGGTGGCGCTCCTTGATGGCCTGCACGTAGTCGTAGAGCTGGCGGTCGTTGCGCACCGTGTTGGGCTCGCCGTAGCGTTTGCGTACGGCTTCGCCCAGCTTGCCCGCGTCCAGCAGCTCGCGGGCGCGCTGCTGCAGGTGTTCGGGATAGCCATTCAGGTATTTCAGCGGAAGCATGGGCATTTGGGCGGGACCGGGCAGGCCGCTATGATGGCAGCCTCGGCAACAAAACCATGAACAACGACGATGGCAAAGGGTAATCCACTGCAGGAACAGCTGCTCAAGGCTGGTCTGGTGAAGAAGTCACAGGTCTCGCAGGTGGCGCGCGAGCAGGTCAAGGCGCGCCACGGCAAAGGCCCGGCGAGCGCGACCGAAAGCCAGCGCGAGGCCGACCGTGCCCGTGCCGAAAAAGCCGAAAAGGACCGCCAGCTGGCCGCCGAGCACAACGCCCACCGCCGCGCCGACGAGCTGCGCGCGCAGGCCCGGCAGATCATCGCCGACCGCAAGCTGCCACGCGCTGGCGAGCTGGAATACCGTTTCAACGACGGCGCAGTGATCCGCACGATGCTGGTCACCGAGGCGCTGCGTACCCAGTTGTCCAATGGCGCGCTGGTGATCGCCCGCCACGGCGACAGTTTCGAACTGCTGCCGCGCGTGGCAGCGGAAAAGGTGCGCGAGCGTGACGCCAGCCTGATCGTGCTCGATCACGGCCAGAGCGCTGACACGCCGATTTCCACCGGTAACGCGGAAGACGACGCGTACTACGCCCAGTTCCAGGTGCCTGACGACCTGATGTGGTGAGTTCCACCGGCGTTTACCCAGCCTTGCCGCAACTGCGCTAGGCTGGAACCAGGTCATTACGGAGCCAGCGATCATGGCCACCGGTTGGGCGGGCGATACCGCCGTTCAGGATCAGATTGATGCCACCGTCGAGGACGCGATCAAGCGTGCGCGCAGCCGCATGCCCAGCGGCCCGGGGCTGGAACACTGCGAAGAGTGTGATGCGCTGATTCCCGAGGCGCGGCGCAAGGCCGTGCCCGGAGTGAGGCTGTGCATTGCCTGCCAGCAGGCGCAGGACGAGGACGAGACGTTCGCTGGCTATAACCGGCGTGGCAGCAAGGATAGTCAGTTGCGCTAGGGGCGATGGCTGTGGCCGTTGTTTTGGCCTCAGCTCTTCCCCGGCACCGGCAGCACATCATTCAAGTACTGCTTCTGCACAACCCGTGGCACCAATCTCGGCCGTTCCATCAGCACAAACCGCACGCCCTTGACCGTCTGCGGGGCAGCCTTGCTGATGAAGCCAAACCGCTCATACACCGGCACTGCAATCTCGGAGGAGTTGACCGTGTACTCGCGGCGACCGTGCACGCGCAGTGCGTGCTCCCACAGCAGGCGGGCAATGCCACGCCTGCGCGTACTGCGGCTGACAAACAGATGATGGATATGGCTGTGGCCACGTATCGCAATCATGCCGGCGATTGCGCCGGCATCTTCCACCAGGTAATGCGCGAAGTCCTTGTCAGCCAGCCGTTCGGCAAAGCTGGCAGGGGTCAACGAGGCCAGGAAGGCGTGCGCGCTGGCGCCGCTATCAGCATCCAACAGATGCCTCGCCAGCGGCGTTACCAGCGTGCTGAGTGCGTCGGCATCGGTGACGTTGGCGTCGCGCAAAGTGATGTCTTGATCCACGTACTTCCCCTGTGGCCCGCCCCCGGAAGCAGGGGCGTGGACGGAAGCATACCTGCAGCCGACACGCTGCAAACGTGTGCGCTGCCGCAGCTCAGTGCTTCGCACCGCCAAGCCGGAAACTGCCGCTCCAGCGCAGCATCGCGAACAGACACCACAACCAGCCCGCCGTGGCGATCAGGCCGCCGACAAGCCCAATGTGCTGCATGCCCAGCTGCAGGCTGACCTGGCTGCCGATCAGTGCGCCGGCACCGATGCCGATGTTGAAGATGCCCGAGAACAAGGCCATCGCCACGTCGGTGGCATCGGAGGCCAGGTTCAGTACCTTGGACTGCATCGACAGCGCAAAGCTGATCATCGCCACGCCCCACACCGAGACCAATGCGTACAGCAGCCAGGTGCTGTGCAGGCCCGTGCGCAGCAGCAACAAGCTTGCCGCCAGGGTACCGATCGCGGTCAGCAGAAAGCCTCGCGGCCAGCGCAGTCCATAGCGCGAGAACAGCAGACTTCCGATGAAGCCCATGCCGCCGAACAACAGCAACACCAGCGTGGTCACATGCGCATCAAAGCCACCGATCTTCTGCACGAACGGCTCGATATAGCTGTAGCCAGTGAATTGTGCGGAAATCACCACCATCACCAGCAGGTACAAGGCCATCAAGGCCGGGCGGCGCAGTAGCAACGGGATGCTGCTGGCCGAGCCGCTGTTGTGGCTGGGCAGGGCCGGTAGCAAGCGCGCCAACACCAGCATCACCAGCAGGGCGACGCCGCCGATGGCCATGAAAGTGATGCGCCAGCCCAGCAGCTCACCAACGATGCGGCCCAATGGGATGCCCAGCACCATCGCCACGGACGTGCCGGTTGCCAGCAGCCCCAACGCCTGCGGGCGTTTGTCCTGCGGCGCCACACGCACCGCCAGTGAGGCGGTGATCGACCAGAACACGGCATGGGCCAGCGCAATTCCAACCCGGCTGGCCATCAGCACTGGATAGCTCCAGGCCACGCTGGACAGCACATGGCTGAGAATGAATAGTGCAAACACGCCCAGCAACAGTTTGCGACGGTCGAAATTGCGGGTCAGCAGCATGCACGGCAGCGAGGTCAGTGCGACCACCCAGGCGTAGATGGTCAGCATCAGGCCGACGTGCTCGATTGGCTTGCCGAAGTCGGCGCCGATGTCGCTCAGCAGGCCGACCGGGACGAACTCGCTGGTATTGAAGACGAATGCCGCCAGGGCCAAGGCGATGACGCTGAGCCAGCGTTGGCAGTCAGAGCGCGGATCCTGGGAGTCAGCAACGGCAAAAGCGTCGCCTGCCTGCGGGGCAGGGCAGGAGGTGTTGGGAGAGGAGGACATTACGTGCGGGCTTGCGACCGGGCCGGTCGCTCAATGCCGCTGATTTTCGCACGGGTGATATGGACGCGAGCGGAACGCTGTGGATCGGCAGGTTGGTGGCGCACTGTGGTTCAGGTGGGTGAGGGCTTTGGCTTTGGTTTGCGCTTCAGGCCCATGCCTTATGCCGTCACCCCCGCCTTCGCGAGGATGACGAGCCGAGGCGAGGGCCGAGGCAGGAGCTGAAGCCGGCGCCAGCACCAGCACCAGGGCGATTGCTGACTTCGGGCGGCGCCCGCTCAGCCGTCGCCTTGCACGGTGGTCGGCGTCGCATCGCCTCCGCGCCAGCGGCGCAGGCCACGCTGGAAGAACAGGCTGTTGGGGATCTGCATCAGCGTGCCTTCGGCGGGGCCGCCGACTTCATGCAGGGTGGTGTAGATCAGGTTGATATCGGTGACCACGCCCTTCAGGCCGGGCTTTTCGCCGTTTTCCAGCAGCTCGATCTGGTCGCCGAGGCGGAACGGCCGGGTGGTGAAGATCAGGAAGGTGCAGAAGATATTGGAGAGCACGCTCCAGGCGGCAAAGAACGCCACCGCACCTACCGCCGCGAAGCCGGTGAACGCGGTCCACAGCACGCTGGCCTGTACGTTCAGTGTCTGCAGGATGGCAACCAGCGCCACAGTGCCGATGACGAAGTTGGTCAGCCGCCGGATTGCCATCTCGATCTGCGCCGGCAGCGTGTAATGCCGACCCAGCCGGGACAGCAGGCGGCGGGTGAGCAGGCGCAGCAGCCAGGCCACGACCAGGATCAGCAGGATGCTCAGACCAGTGTTGATGGGGTCAATCCATTGCTGCATCGAGGCGGGGAGGTAGTGCTTCATGCTGTTTCCTTGCGGTACGTCAGTGTTTCAGTGCAGTGGAGGCGGCGCGGCCGGTCAGCGGCAAACGCGGCGCTATGCGTAGTGACGGGGCTACCCAACATCGGCAGCAACGGTTTGGCGAGCGTCGATTGTCGGCCAGTGTGGCGTTTGCTGCCAGTCGCGGCGTGTCGACAGGCCAGTTGCGCAAAGAATTGAGCCGGCTTTAAACCTTTTGCCTGCTTGCCGCATCCAATGGATATGCTCGACGCCACCGTGACTACCGCCGTCCCTTCACCGCCCGTCGTCGACGACGCTGCGCTGGCCCGTGCCGCCGCAGCCGGTGATACCCGTGCCTACGAGCGCATCTACCGGCGCCACTCGCCGCGCTTGTACGCCTTGCTGTGGCGACTATGCGGCGGCAACGCCGCGCGGGCCGAGGATGTAATGCAGGAAACCTTCATCCAGGCCTGGCGCAAGCTGCCGCAGTTCCGCTTCGAGAGCGCGCTGGCTACCTGGTTGCATCGCCTTGCAGTGAATACGGCGCTGATGGAGTTGCGCGCGGCAACGTTTGAATCGCTGGATATCGGTGAATCCGGAATGGACCTATTGGCCGAAATCGCCGATACCCCACGCTGCCATGCCACCGGCATGGATCTGGAACGCGCGCTGTTGACGCTGCCGCCACGCGCCCGCGCGGTGCTGGTACTGCACGACATTGAAGGCTGGAAACACCAGGAAATCGCCGTGGAACTGCAGATGGCTGTCGGCAGCTCCAAGGCCCAATTGCATCGTGCGCGCAGCCTGCTGCGCACGCGGCTTGGAGACGCATGATGAACAACCACGAAGACGATCGCGATCAAGACGATGAGCTGGTGCAGCGTTTGCGCGGGCTGCCTGCCGAGCGGGTGCCCCCGGCTATGGTGTGGCAGCGTATCGCCGCAGAACTGGAGCAGGCGCCGCGTACCCTGCAAGCGGATGCTGTACCTGTTTCTTCCTTGAATATCGCACCGACAAAACGGCCGCCGCGACGCCACTGGCCGCGCTATGCCGCTGCTGCGGTGGTCGTGGCCCTGGTTGGCGCGGCCAGTCTGTCGTTGTTGCCGCGACAGCCGATTGCATCGGTGGCTGTGGAGGAATCCCCCCTGCAGCATCAGGCCAACAGCATCACCTACCAGTACCGGCAGGCGATGGCGACGATTCCGCAGGACAACCTGGCGGCCGAGCTGCAGCCAGCCCTGCGTGAACTGGATGAAAGCGCCGGCAGCATCCGCAGCGCCATCGCACAGAGCCCTGACTCCACATTTCTACTTGGACAGTTGCAGCGCACCTACGCGCTGCGGCTTGAACTCACCCGCAAGGGCGTGAACCCGACCGGACTTCCGACTTGAAGGAGTATTTGATGAAAGCTTGCATGCGCAATCTGATCGCCACCGTGCTGTTGCTGGCCCCACTGACCAGCGCATTTGCGCAGACCGCGGTCAATCGCAACCTGCCCTTGTCCAGTGGCGGTCGTGTGGAACTGAGCAATGTGGCGGGCTCGGTCACCGTGCGTGGCTGGGACCGCAATGAGGTGCAGCTCACCGGCTCATTGGGCGACGGCCAGCGGCTGGAGGTGGAAAGCAGTGCCAACCGGGTGGCATTGAAAGTGGTCTACCCGCAAAACAGCCGTAGCAGCCGTGGCGCGGTGCTGGAGCTGCGCGTGCCGCGCGCTGCGCAGCTGCAGACCAGTACTGTCAGCGCGATGGTGGATGTGTCCGATGTGGACCTGCGCCGCCTGCAGAGCTCCACCGTCAGCGGCAGTATTACTGCCAACGGTCGTGCTGGTGAGGCCGAGTTGACAACGGTCAGCGGCGCGATCCGCTCGCAACTGCAGACATCGCGGCTGGAGACCAGAACAGTCAGTGGTGGGATCAATGCTGCTGGTGGCAGCGGTGGCGAGGTTTCGGCCAATACCGTGTCGGGTGGAATCACTCTGGATCTGGCCAAGGTGCAACGCCTCAATGCCGAGTCGGTATCAGGCAGCCTGGGCGTGCGCAGCGCTGGTCTGCAGCCCGGCGGCCGGGTCAATCTGGAGACGGTGAGTGGCTCGGTGTCGCTGGGCTTGCCGGCCAACACCTCGGCGCAGTTGAAGGTCAGCACCTTCAGCGGCAGCATCCGCTCGGATGTAGGACAGGTGCAGACCCCGCGTTATGGGCCGGGCAAGAATCTGGATGCGCGGATTGGTGGCGGCGATGGTGACATTTCCATCCAGTCGCATTCGGGCGGTGTGCGGGTGAGTCTGGATCGTTGATTGGCGCCCTCCCTTTTGCAAAGCAACGGGGAGGGTTTGGGAAGGGGTAAGGCTTTGCGCTTTTTGGGGGCCAGCTTCACGACTTCCGCCGCTACAGGAACCGCTGATCAGCACATCCTGCGGGCGGGGAGAGGTTCCTGTAGTGCCGACCCATGGTCGGCAATGCCCGCTCAGGGAGCGGTGTAAGCCGCGAAGTGCGACATCAATCAGATTGCAGACACGCCTGTAGTTTTGTTGCTGCCGGCTTCGCGGCTCACGCCGCTCCTACAAGGCTGCAGCCGCTGCATTCGTTGTTGCTGCCAGTGCCAGCCCCTGCACCACGCCGAATGACGGGTCGCCATGCACCAGCTTGGCCGTCGGGAACGCCGCTGCCGCTGCTTGCTGGATGTAGCCGGCGCGCGACATGCCGCCGGTCAGGAACACCGCCACCGGGTCGTGGCCAATATCGGCACGTACCTGCTGCAGCAACGTCTCCAACTCGCCCAGATAGCCGCCGGCAGCGGCCGTCAGATGCGGTGCATCGATGTCGACCGACAGTCCTGCTTCAATGAAGTCCAGCACGCTGCTGTGGCTCGGCTGGCTGCTCAGTGCGATTTTGCATTGCTCCACGGCGCGGTACAGGCGTGCGGTATTGCCGGTGTCCTGCAGGGCCTGCAGGCGTGGGCCGTAAGGTAGATCGACGGCATCGTAGTTGTGCTGGCGGAAGTCACGCTGGCGGGTCATGTCCTGCACCATCGCTGCTTCCACATAGTGGTGTGCCGGTACGCGGGTGATGCCGCGGCCAAACAGCGGCATATAGCCAGCCAGGCTCAGCGCCAGGTCGATATCGGTACCACCACGGGCGATACCCCAGGCGCGGTGGATCTGCGGCGCCACGCTGCCGCCAACGCTGGCATGGGCGATATCGGTGGTACCGCCGCCGACGTCGACGATCACCGCTTCGTGGCGTTCGCTGCTGACCGCGTGGTAATGCATGGCGGCAGCTGCGGGTTCTTCGAGGAAATCCACTTCGTCAAAGCCGGCTGCCATTGCCGCGCTGCGCAGGATATCCAGCGCCTGGTCGTTGCCAGCCGCGCCGATCGAGCTGCGGAACTGCACCGGCCGGCCAAGCAGGGCGCTGCGTACGTTGCTTTGCAGCTGGCGCGAGGCGGTCAGGCGGATGTGCTCAAGGATGTGGGTAGCGATGCCGGTGATGGTCTGCTTGGCACGCGGATGCAGGTTGTAGCCCAGCATCGACTTCGGGCTCTGCACCAGGTTGCCCTCGTTCTCTTCGAAATAGGCTTCCAGCGCGTCGTCACCGTAAACCGCGTTCTGCAGCAGGGTGGTGGAGCTGCGCGGTTCGCGGATACGTTCTTCCATCCACTGCCGGCGCACCACGCGCAGGGCGGCGCTGCGCAGCTGCTCATGGCTGCGCGTATTGCCGACCGCACGGGCGTCACGGCGGCCGGATTCGATCAGCTCATCGACCTGCGCTTCCAATGCCGGGGTCAGCTCGAAGTCGTTGGGGTCGCGCATCACCTCGGGGAAGTACACCGTGGTGCGGAACTGCTGGGCCTCACCAAAACTGACGGGTACCACCTTGCCGTCGATAAGGGCGGCGGCGGCCGAGTTGCTGGTGCCAAAGTCGATGCCGAGTTTCATGGGGCCTGCGCGTCTTGCTGTTGAATCGGCCGCGCACTTTACTACGCCTCCCTGCGGCTGGCTTCACATGTGGGTCGTGAGACGCTGTTCGCGGGCGCCAAGGCTGCGCTATCACCAACCGAGTCACGATTTTCCGGTCTATGCGCGCTGCCTGAATGAGAGGTCATCCGCCCGTTCAGACCGTCGGCCCAGCGGCCGGGATTGCGAATCGTGCACTGCCGCTTACCGGTAGGGGCGTGCGACAGTTGCGAGGCGCGGGCTTGCGGTCAGTCACGTTTCCGCTGCGCTCGGCGCTGCCGGGAGTGGCTTTTGCTGAACGGCTACAATAGGCGGTTATTCAATGTTCGGGAGTCCCCTATGTCTGTTACTTCCTGCCCGCAGTGCTCGCTGGAAAACGTCTACGCCGACGGTGCGCTGTGGATCTGCGCTGATTGCGGCCATGAATGGACCGCAGGCGAGGCGGCCGAATCCACACTGGTGGTCCGCGACAGCAATGGCAATGTGCTGGTGGCCGGCGATACCGTCACCGTGATCAAGGATCTGAAGGTCAAAGGCTCGTCGATCCCGCTCAAGCAGGGCACGGTGATCCGCAACATCCGCTTGGTCGAAGACGATGCCGAGAACATCGAAGGCAACTCGGACAAGATCAAGGGCCTGGTGCTGAAGACCTGCTTCCTGCGCAAGGCCTGAGCCGGCTTGCGTTGTTCAAGCCGCCAGCGGCACGCGCTCAGCGCGCCGCGTGGCGTGCTTCAAGGCGACGGATGCCTTCCAGTTTGCCCTGGTAAACCGCACGTAACTGGTCGCCGCCAAGGTCACGGGCACGTGCCATTTCACGCTCGGCGAGCCGATTGTTGCCGCTGAGGAAATAGGCACGGGCCAGCCCGAAATGGAATTGGTGGGCATTGCCGTATAGCCGCACTGCTTCGCGATAATAGTGTGTGGCCAAGGCGTAGTCGCCGTCGCGCTCGGCGGTGTTGCCCTGCATGAACTGATAGAACGGGTCGTGTTTGCGCACCTGTTCCAGTCGCGTCTGCATCTGTGCCACGCGCCGCGTATCGCCCATGCGCTGGTAGAGTTTGGTGGCATTGTGCAGAGCAGGCGCATGCCTGCTGTTGATCGACAGCGCGGTTTCCAGGTCCTTGGCGGCAGCGGTGAGGTCGTCTTCGCGCGATTCAAGCACGCCCAGGTTGCTCCATGCCGGCACAAAACGCGGGTCCATTCGCAGCGCTGCGTTGAAGTAGGCCCGGGCACCGGGATAATCGCGCGCGGCCAGCTGCTCGGCGCCACGGTTGTTGTAGAAGTGGGCAAGCGCGCGGCTGTCGCTGATCGGCTGCGGGCCGCGGCGGTCGTACAGCACGTTGCTATCCAGATCCAGGGTTGCCCGGCGCCCATCAACACGCATGCCGACATTGACGTGACCAGCATTGAATATCAGTCCCTGGTCCTGATACCAGGACACCACTTGCCCCACCTCCTGCATGCGCGCCTCCAGGCCGATCTCGCGGGCCAGGGCGACAAACAGCAGGGTGAAGGACAGGCAGTTGGCACGGTGTTGTTGCCAGGTCTCGGCTACGGTCAACGTGGCTTCGGTGTCGTACTCCAGGCCCAGCCCGTCCGGACGGAACACCAGCTCAACCAGCCGTTGCAGGCGTTGTTCCGGTGAGTTGGCGACCTTGATGACGCGCTCCTGCAGCAGCGCACGCACTTCCGGTGGAATGGCCATCACCTGTTCCGGGCTGGGGACCGGTGCGGGTACTGGCGGTGGCGCGGCCAAGGCCACGCTGCTGACGGCGAGCAGGACCAACGCATTCCAACCGATCATGGCGATCACCCGGAGTTTGCTGCGGCCTGCCCAGTGTAGGCTTGTTGCGGAGGGATGGAAGCGGGCCGGGGACAAATCCACAGCGGATGTGGACCAGCAGGGTGCAAACATGTGGATAACTATTGGCAGCCCTTGTGCGGCGTGGCTCGCCGGGTGGTGGCTAATTTTTCACCATGGCCGGGCTGCGACCGGCGCGGTCTGCTAGTATCCGCGGCCCAAGACAGTAGTGGCCGCCGCGACGGAGCGGGTACGGCAGCCGGCTTTCGATACCAGACCATGACGAAGCAGCTTTCCTCCACCGAGGCCCAGATGACCCTGGGCCTGGGCAGCGACATTCCAACCGAACGCCTGTTCTTTGCGGTGATGCCTGATGGGCTCACAGCTGAGCGGGTGGCCGAGTTAGCCGATGGCCTGCGTGAGGAACACGGCCTGGTCGGGCAGCCGTTGGCGCCCGAGCGCCTGCACGTGACGCTGCACCATCTCGGTGACTACGCAGGCTTGCCGCCGAGCCTGTTGCCCAAGGTGCGGCAGGCAGCAGCACGGGTGCGGATGCCTGAGTTTGAGGTCTGCTTTGATCAGGTGGGCAGTTTTGCCGGCAGCAGGCAGAACCCGTTCGTGCTGCGCAGTGAGTACGGAGCCGAGCTGTTGAACGGCCTGCACGAGGAGCTGGCGCGTTGCCTGCAAGGCGTGGGCGGCAAGCTGGACCCGCGCTTCACCCCGCATATGACCCTGCTGTACGACCGCCGTCGCCTGCCGACTCAGCCGGTGCAGCCGCTGCGCTGGTTTGTGCGTGAATTCGTGCTGGTACGCAGTTTTCTCGGCCAAGGGCGCTATCAGATCGAAGGCCGCTGGCAACTGGGCTGAGCGCGCTGCGCCACGAGCAACGCAAGCGTTTCGTGGCGGATTCTTGCGTTTGCCCGGGGCCACGCTTGCTGCACGGCTTCGTGCCAAGATGACGGCATGAACGACTTGCTGCAGACCCTGCCGCCACCGCTGCTGGCCGAGCTGAAAACCGCTTACGCCCAGCCGCCGCGCGCATATCACAACTTCGGCCACGTGCAGGCGGTGCTGCAGCACTACCGCGATGTGGCTGCTGGCCCCGGCTGGCGGCAGCCACTGGAAGTAATGCTGGCCGTGCTCTACCACGATGCGATCTACGAGGCCGGGCGTGGTGACAACGAGGCACGTTCGGCGCAGCTGGCTGCGTCCGGTATTGAGCGCTGGCTGCCGGATACCGAGGTGGATGTGGCGCGGGTGATGGCGCTGATTGAACTCACTGCGCGCCATGGCAGCCTGAGCGGCGACGGGCTGGATGCGGATGCCGCGCTGTTCCTGGACAGTGATATGGCGATCCTGGGCGCACCGGACGCGGTCTTCGATGCCTATGACCGTGGCATTGCGGAGGAATACCAGGGCAAGGTGCCGGGCTTTCTGTTCCGGCTCAACCGGCGGCGTTTCCTGAAGAAGCTATTGACGCAGCCGCGCATCTTTTTCAGCGACTTCTTCCATGAACGTTACGACGCGGCGGCGCGTGCAAACCTAATACGGGCCACGGCCTGAGCCTGCGCTTTGGCTAAAATGTGGGTTGTCCCACTGCTGATCAGGCCGAACTGGCCGCTGTAATGAACGAACTGCCTGTCCAAGCTCCCGCCATGCCTGATCCCGATCCGCGTCCGCAGCCGCCGGAAGCGCCGGGTCCGAACGAATGCTGTGGCAGCGGCTGCCCGCTGTGCGTGCTGGATCTATATACCGATGAGCTGCTGGCCTACCGGCAGAAGCTGGCCGAATGGACTGCGCGTCATCCTGAAGCACAGGCCTGAGCCTGCGCTTTCTGCCCGCCATGGGCGTAGGCTTTGCAGCACAGTTATCGAGACCTGTACATGGCACGTGTGATGTGGGGGATGTACGTGCTGACGCTGAGCTTGTTGGCACCGCCGGCAATGGCGGAGCAGGTCAGCCATGGGCGGTTCGAGCAAGTGCCGGTGCTGTTGCCCAGCGGACCAGCGCAGCGGGTAGTGCTGTGGTTCGGTGATGCTGCGGCCTCTGCCGGACATCAGGCGCGGCTGCAGGCGCTGCGCGATGACGGCGCGATGGTGGTCGACATCGACACCCGCCATCTGTACCAGGTACTGGCCAAGGAGGGCGGCAAATGCGGCTTCTCGGCAGGTGATGTGGAGAATTTCTCGCGCTATGTGCAGGCGTATTACCACGTGCCGACCTACCGCCTGCCTATCCTCGGTGGTGATGGCGCTGGTGCGGCATTGGCGTATGCGGTCGCGACCCTGGCCGATCCGGATGTGTTCGCCGGCTTGTTGACCGAAGGTTTCTGCCCCCAGCTGCCTAACGCCACGATGACCTGCGGCGATGCCATCAAGGGCCGCGCGCTGCTGCCGCAGCCGTTGCGCTTCCCTTGGTTGAACGCGGGCGCAGGCAAGGCGCAGGCATGCCCGGCGACGGCCGTCACGGCTTTCATGGATGCCGTGCCATGGGCGCGCGAGTTCGGCCGTACCCGCGAGGGCAGTGCTCTGCCTGGCGAGATCGCGGCAGCACGCGTGCTTGGTGCGCAGCGTGGCGTCAGCCTGCCTGCGGTGCCGCAGGATCTGGACGGTTTGCCGTTGGTTGAAGTGCCGACCAGCGGGCAGGGCGATACCTTCGCGGTGTTTGTATCCGGCGATGGCGGTTGGGCGGGCTTGGACAAGGATGTGGCTGGTGCACTGGCGCAGGCGGGGATTCCAGTAGTCGGTGTGGATTCGCTGCGTTACTTCTGGAGTGAGCGCACACCGGCGGGGTTTGCAGCCGATCTGGACCGTATCGCGCGTTACTACGGCAACCATTGGCAGCGGCCAAAACTGATGCTGATCGGTTTCTCGCAGGGTGCCGATGTGTTGCCTGCGGCAATCAACAAGCTGCCGCCGGCCACCGCACAGATGCTGCGCATGACGGCGTTGATGTCGGTGGGCGAGCGTGCCGACTATGAGTTTCACGTCAGTAATTGGATTTCCAGTGGCGGCGATGATGGGTTGCCGATCGCGCCGGAGGTGCAGCGCATGGCTGCTGACAGAACCCTGTGTATCTACGGTGCGGATGACGATGATGCGCTGTGCCCGAAGTTGCCTGCAGGTAGCGCGCAGCTGATCAAGCTGCCCGGTGACCATCATTTCGAAGGTGACTACGAAGGGTTGGCGAAGGCGATACTGCAGCGGGTGCAGGGGCCGTAGCTGTTCTGACTGTTGTAGGAGCGGGGGGGGGGGGGGGCGCGCGGTGGCCGGCCCGAAGGAGTCATCGACAGCGCTGGGGGCGGCGGACCCCACCACCTGAACCGACGGCGTGGGCTTCGGCTGC
>NZ_JBRREB010000033.1:0-56460 GCF_056759995.1 Stenotrophomonas sp. STEN030
CCACCGCGGGCCGCCGGCCGCCCCCCCCCCGGCCCCCGCCCCGCCCGCCGCGCCCCGCCCCCCCCCCCCCCCCCCCCCCCCCCCCCCCCCCCCCCCACTACATTGGAATGCTGGTAACGCCTCTGTCGAGCATGGCTCGGCACTACAGGCACGCTTCAGCGCAGCTGTAGCTGCGCGGCGTCATCAACCTGCACGTGGGTCTGGTAGTAGTACTTGTCGCTGACGCGCCTGCCATCGGCAACGAAGGCGATTCGCACCATCCGCGCCGTACCCCGCACCAGGATCGCGTGCCCCTTCAAGGCTGCGCCTGGATCAGCCCCGTACTGCGCCACCATCTCCTGAAGTGCATCGGGCGCGACGCTGATGCTGAGGTTGCGCGGATCGCGGTAATCCAGCTGGGAGTTCAGGAACAACCTGCCATCAGCATTACCACTGGTTCGCACTGTCAGCGCGAACACCCCATCCACACCGCGCTGCGGGCCGGCCGCAGCCGCCAGCTGCACCGCCATGGAGGGATCCACCCATGTACTGCTACGTCCGACGTCACCACATCCCACCAAGCTCATTGATAGAGCTGACATCAACAACAGACCTCGCATGCTCGACTCCTTGTCAGCTCATGAGCATTGATTGAAGCCCAGCATTAGCGATGAGTGCAAGAGACAACACCGCTGTACCTGTAGGAGCGGCGTAAGCCGCGAAGCCACTGCAACAGCAGCGGCAACATGGCTTGTGATTGCGATCAATCCGTTCACCAGCTTCGCGCCTGACGCGGCTCCTACACGGCGAACAGCGCCAGCTCCAGGCCAACCCACGCCAGGAACGCGACGAACAGCACCGCGCCTTCGCCACGGCTGACCTTCAGGTCGCCGCGCAGCATCGGGTACAACATCAGCACGAACACGATCGCTGCCGGCAATTCGAGCCGCACGAACGAGGCCGGTAACGGCATCGGCCGCAGTGCCGCCATGCCACCAATCACCACCAGCACGTTGAACAGGCTGGAGCCGATCACGTGGCCCACCACCATGTCGCCCTGGCCGCGCCGTGCAGCGGCAATGGCTGCGGCGACTTCCGGCAACGCGGTGCCGATGGCGACGGGCAACAACCCCGCCAGCAACGGCGACATACCCCAGCCAGCGCCGATCACCGGTGCTGCCTGCACCACGAAGCGCGCGCCGTAGTACAGCACCACTGCGGCGATGACGAGACGGATGATGTTGAGCCCGAGCACCGTGCGGGTGGTTGCGTAATTGATGATGCTTTCCTGCAGCTCCGCCGGCTCATGCCGTGCACGCTTCAGCAAGAACACCAACGCACCGACAAAGCCCAGCAGCAACACGATGCCTTCAATGCGGCTGATCGCCCCATCCAGTCCGAACACGATCAAGGCCAGCGTCGCCACCGCCAGCAGCACCAGCAAGGGCGACAGCAGGCGCGTGCGCACCACCAGCGGGAACGCCAGCGCAGCCAGGCCCAGGGTCAGGCCGACATTGACGATATTGCTGCCGACCGCATTACCCAGCGCCAGCTCCTGCGCACCGACGGCGAAGGCGCGGGCATTGACCACCAGCTCCGGCAACGAGGTGCCGAAGGCCACCAGCAACAAGCCGGCGACGAAGGGCGAGGCACCGAAGCGCTGGGCCAGGCCGGAGGCGGCCTTGACGATGGAGTCACCGCCCAGGGCCAGCAGCACCAGCCCCAGTACAAACCATGCGATAGCTTCGAACATTGCGCCTCCCTCCCCTGCAGTGATGACGGCGGTGCCCGGAGCATACCGGCGCTACTGCCTATGACCGGCGCAGCGTATCAGCCACAGCCTTCCACGTAATCCACCTGCGGCGGCAGGCCTACGCGCCAGATCGTGGCCTTGCCGTCGGCGCCCAATTCGAACACCAGCACGCCTTGGCTGCCGTCCGTTGCCGGCACCCGCAGCACCTTGCCGCCTTCCACGTACTTGTGCGGCTGCAGCGGCTCGGCCTGCGGGTAAAGCGCCTGCAGCTGGGCCAGATCCATGCCGATCTTGCCGCCGCCCGGCGCGGCGGTATCGCCCCCGCGCACGTCGTAGCGGACGAACTTGCCGCCTTCCAGCATGAAGAACGGCCCGCCCTCACTGTGCGCGGCCGGCGACAGGTAATAGCAGCCACCATCGGCCGCGGCATCACCCTGCAGTTCACCCGTCCACGCCGTGCGCAGCTGCTCGGCATCGATGCCCAGCTGGGCGGCGCCATAGCCCTGCCAATCGGCGTCGCTGCTTGCCGCGGGCGCGGAACTGCCAGGGCTTGGCGCTGGCACCGGAGCTGCAGCAGGTTCGGCAGCTACCGGCTCGGCCGGCGGGGTGCGCTGGCAGGCCACCAGCAGCACGGCAAACAGGGACATCGGCAGGGCAATACGCTTCATGCAGCAGCTCCGGGCGGGTTTGCGGCCGAGTCTAGCGACAACCGTGTCCGGCCAGCGCGAAGACAGACTTGTCATCGTGGTTTCACCTGACAGCGACAGGCTGGGCGCCTACGTCGCCCGTGCCCAACGCCCATGCAACCGCACAAGACCGAACTTGGCCACACCGTGCTGCAGACGCACCGCGCCGCGCTGGACCTGCGCCAGCGGCGGGCGTTGATCCTGTGCGACGGCAAGCGCAACCTCGCCGAACTGAGCGGCATGCTCGGCAATGATGTGCCCGAGCTGATCGCGCAGCTGCAGCGCGACGGTTATCTGCAAGTGGATGTCGCGCCTGCTTCTACGTCAGTCGCGCCCTCTCAGGCCACACCAGCTCCCGTGCCGATTGCGGCAGCAGCCGCACCTGCCTCGGCACCAACGCAGGCGCCCGTTGAACGGCGGCGCTCAATGGTCGCTGCACGCATCTATGTGTTGGATATCCTCGCCCTGCAGCGCAATCCCACCGCTGCGCAACTGCATAAGCTGCTGCAGGCAGCGCGCGAGGAAGGCGATACCGTGCAGGCACTGAAGCTGGCGCTCAGCCATCTGCCGGCAATGACTTCCGATGGTTACACCCAGCGCGTGCGTGGGCGCCTGCAGGAAGTGCTGCCGGAGGCACATCTGACAGCGGTGCTGGAGCCAGCACCGCTGCCGGCATGAATCAGCCCTTGGGCGGGGTGAAATTGTTGCGCAGCCCGCTCCAGCAGGCCTGGTAGCCGCGCTGGCGGTGCGCAGCGTCCATCGCCTGCTCGGTCGGGCAGATCACGCCACGGGTTTCGAACATGAAGGCCATGGTGTCGCTGATCACGTCTGGCTTGGACAGGTCAGCGTGCGAGGCCTTGTCGAAGGTGGCCGCATCCGGACCATGACCAGTCATGCAGTTGTGCATGGACGCACCGCCCGGCACGAAGCCTTCGGCCTTGGCGTCGTAGGCACCGTGAATCAGGCCCATGAACTCGCTGGCGATGTTGCGGTGGAACCACGGCGGACGGAAGGTGTTCTGCGCCACCAGCCAACGCGGCGGGAAGATCACGAAATCCAGATTGCTGGTGCCCGCGGTGTCGCTGGCCGAATGCAGCACCAGGAAGATCGACGGATCCGGGTGGTCGTAGCTGATCGAGCCGATGGTATTGAAGTGGCGCAGGTCGTAACGGTACGGCGCGTAGTTGCCATGCCAGCCGACCACGTCGAGCGGCGAATGACCGATGTCGGCGCGCCACAGGCGGCCCTGGAACTTGGCGACCAGTTCGAACTGGCCGTCGAGGTTTTCATAGGCGGCGACTGGCGTTTCGAAGTCACGCGGGTTGGCCAGGCCATTGCTGCCGATCGGGCCGAGGTCGGGCAGCTTCAACAGCGCACCGAAGTTCTCGCAGACATAGCCACGCGCCTGCCCGTCCAGCAGCTCGACCGCGAAGCGCACGCCGCGCGGGATCACCGCGATCTGCTGCGGCTCGATCTCGATCACGCCCATCTCGGTGCGCAGGCGCAGGCGGCCCAGCTGCGGCACGATCAGCAGTTCGCCGTCGGCGTTGTAGAAATAGCGGCCGCGCATGTCGGCGTTGGCGGCGTACAGATGGATGCCGGCGCCGGTATGCGCTTCGGCCGAGCCGTTGCCGCCCATTGTGTACAGGCCATCGATGAAGTCGGTGGGTTCGGTGGGCAGCGGCAGCGGGTCCCAGCGCAGCTGGTTGGGCGATGCAGCGGCTTTGCTGAAATCGCTGTGCAGGCGTGGCTGCTCGAACGGGGTGAACTCACCGTGCATCGCCGCCGGGCGGATGCGGTACAGCCAGCTGCGGCGGTTGCTGCCGCGCGGCGCGGTGAAGGCGGTGCCGGTCAGCTGCTCGGCGTACAGCCCGTGCGCCACCTGCTGCGGCGAATTGCGACCCACCGGCAAGGTGCCGGGCACAGCCTCGGTGGCGAACTCATTGCCGAAGCCTGATTGATAAGCGTTGCTGACCATGGTGACGGCCTATGTTCTGCGATTGAGCCCCTCTCCCGCCTGCGGGAGAGGGGTTGGGGTGAGGGGAGCTTTTGACTTGATCCTAAGGCAACTGGCGACCTGGGTGCGGCGGAAATCAACAGCAACTGCAAGAGCTTGCCCTCACCCCAACCCCTCTCCCGCAAGCGGGAGAGGGGCTTTGAGCAAAGGCTTCAAGCAAATGCCTCAAGCAAAGGCTTCAAGCAAATGCCTCAAGCAAATGCCTCAAGCAAATGCCTCAAGCAAAGCGCTTACAGCACACCACGGTCCATCTGGTCGCGCTCGATGCTTTCAAACAAGGCCTGGAAATTGCCTTCGCCAAAACCTTCATTGCCCTTGCGCTGGATGATCTCGAAGAAGATCGGGCCGATGCAGTTCTTGGTGAAGATCTGCAGCAGCTTGCGCTGCTTGGTTTCCGGATCGGCGTCGATCAGGATCTTGTTCTTGCGCAGACGCTCGACGTCTTCGCCATTGTTCGGAATGCGCAGGTCGACCACGTCGAAGTAGGTGTCCGGCGTATCCAGGAAATCAATGCCCTGCGCACGCATCGCTTCGACGGTGTCGTAGATGTTGTCGGTGAAGCAGGCGATGTGCTGGATGCCCTCGCCCTTGTAGGCATCGAGGTATTCGTTGATCTGACTCTTCGGGTCGGAGGACTCGTTGAGCGGGATGCGCACGACGCCATCCGGCGCGGTCATCGCCTTGGACACCAGGCCGGTCTTTGCGCCCTTGATGTCGAAGTAGCGGATCTCGCGGAAGTTGAACAGGCGCTCGTAATAGTCCGACCACTGCTGCATGTTGCCCAGGTACAGGTTGTGGGTCAGGTGGTCGATGAAGGTCAGGCCGAAGCCGACCGGGTTCTGCTCGGCGCCTTCGATCGGCTCGTAGTCGGCGTCGTAGATGCTTTCGGCACCGCCGTAACGATCCACCAGGTACAGCATGCAATCGCCGATGCCCTTGATCACCGGCGCCGGTACGGCGCGGGTCTCGGCCAGCAGATCCACTTCCTCGGCACCGTTGCCCAGGGCCATGGCAAGCACTTCGTCAGCCGGCTTCTGGAAGCGGATGGCGAAGCCGCAGGCGCTCGGGCCGTGCTTGGCGGCGAAGTCGGCAGCGAACGAATTCGGCTCCTCGTTCACAAGAAAGTTGACGCCGCCTTGACGGTAGACGGTAATAGCACGCTGCCGGTGGCGGAGGACGGCTGTGAACCCCATGTTCTTGAAGTAAGCGTGCAGCTGGGCAGCCTGCCCCGCCGGTGCGCCGAATTCGACGAACTCAAAACCATCGATGCCCATCGGGTTTTCAAAGGTGGTGACCTGCATGCCCAGGTTGGGCGCGTTGGATGCAGTAGGGGTATTCATGGGTTGCCTCCGGAAGCATGGCGGTCGCCGGGGTACCGGCGATGAAAACAGGAAGATCCGCCGCAAAAAGCGGGTCTGGACCGAAGGTTATAGTTTCACATGAAACCACCATCAAGGTGCACTGCAGCATGAGCTCTTCCGATTACAGCAAGTCCACCAGCATCCGCGCCTCGCACGTGTTGCTGGATCTTGAGCAGTTCCTGCCTTACCGCATCAGCGTGTTGTCCAACCGGGTCAGCGCCAACATCGCCCGGCTGTACGGCGAGCGCTATGGCCTGGCCATTCCCGAATGGCGTGTGATCACCATCCTGGCGCTGTATCCGGGCTCCTCGGCCAGTGAAGTGTCCGAGCGCACGGCAATGGACAAGGTGGCCGTCAGCCGCGCCGTGGCGCGTCTGCTGGAGCGCGGTTTCATCAAACGCGAGACCCATGGCGATGACCGTCGCCGCTCGGTGCTGGCGCTTTCTGCCGCAGGCTTCGAGGTCTACGAGACCATCGCGCCGATGGTGATCGAGATGGAACGGCGCCTGATGTCGGCGCTCACCGAGGACGAGGAACAGGTGCTCGAACGCCTGATCACGCGCTTGGCCGATGCCGGTCTGCAGCGCATGAACGAGGGTTGATCGTCGCCGACGATCAACTCAGGTGCTTGCGCCGCGCATAGATCCACGGCGCGGCAAGGGCCGCGATCGCACCACCTGCAAAACCCAATGCCGCCGCCACCGCCGCCGCTTCCACGCGGCCGGGCAAAGCCAATGCTGCAAGCAGCAACAGGCCGGCCGGCAGACCGATGAACGAGGTCAGGAAGAACCGCCAGCGCGGCACCCAGGTGTGCAGCTGCATCAGGCTGGCGCCGGTCCAGGCATCGTTGGCTTGGTCACGTCTGATTTTGTCCACAAGCTTGACCAGATCGACTTCGGCCGTGCCTTTACCCATACGTGCCAACGCCAGCTCTGCGCCAACTTCGGCCGGTGCCGGCCAGTTGGACGGCCATGCTTCTGGCGCAGCAACGCCATAAGCAGTCAACAGCGGCAGTGACAAGGCGGGCACCGGCAGCGCGCGCAGTCGACGCTTGTCCATCACGCACCAGAATTGGGTCAGGCCGTCGTTGTTGACCTGGTAGAGCGCCAGCTGTTCCGGCGCCGGGTACGGCAAGGCGGTCACCCGTGCTGCCATCGATTCAACGCCCATCGCGCGCAGAAAACCGACGCGGCTGCGGCCGGATTGCGCCCAGCCCAGGCCCAACGGCGACAGCAGCATGACCTCGGCGTGATCGCTGACGCCGCTGTTGGCGCGCTCATCGCTGGCCAGAAAGGCCGACAAGGAATTGGGTTCGGCCACATCGGGCTTGCCCCAGCGCTGCGAATGACCGAGCAGGAACTTCAACGGCACCCGTGCCGCAACAGTCTCGCCGCGTACGCTGTCGGAGGCGAACGGCACCACGCTGGCGACAAACGCGCGCAGTTCATTGCCGGGCGATGCACTCCACTCCGGCGGCAGCAGACCGGCTAGCAAGCCGTTGCGGGTCAGCTGATCGATCTGTTCTTTCTGCTCCACCAGCCGGGTGACGGCCGACTGCAACATGATGTTGGGCGGCACTGCGGCCTGCGGCAGCCGGTAGCGCGGCGGTGGCGTGGACTCTTCCGGCGCGGAGCTTTCGTCCAGCAGTTCGTCCACCGTAGGCAGGCTGGTACCGGACAGATCCTGTTCGGCGGTCGCGACGGCGTTGGAATCAGAGCTGGCAGCTGGCTGCATGATGAGTGAGGGCAAGGAGCCGAATGCAGAGGGATTGATTCGTTAGCGGCCGCACACAGAAAAAATGAACCCGCCCCATAAACCCAGGTAGTGCCGAGCCATGCTCGGCAGGGGCTCTACCGACAATGCCCTGTAGTGCCGAACCATGCTCGGCAAGAGCCTTATCGACGGCGGCTGGTACGTGCATGAAGCCCCTTGCCGAGCATGGCTCGGCACTACAGTGAAGCCAAAAAAAACGGCGCCTTTCGGCACCGTTTTCGTTCAACCACTTCGCAAGCTTATTTCGCCGGCGGCGCCCATGCTTTGAGGAAGGCGTCGAACTTGGCGCGGTCGTAACCCTTGCCCTTCTCCAGATCGCCAGTGAACTGCGAATGCAGCAGCTGACCTTCGGCATCCAGCACGAACAGGTGCGGGTAACCCTTGATCTCGGGGAAGCGCGCGAGGAACTCGGCGTTCTCGTTCTCTTCGCTGTAGTTGACCTTCATCCACACGTAGTTGGCATCGCGGAAGCGGCGCAGCTCCGAATCACCTTCCATGAAGGCGTCCAGCAGATGGCACCAGGAGCACCACTCGCCGCCCACGTCCAGGATGATCCGCTTGCCGCCACGCTGGGCCTCGACCTTGGCCGTTTCCAGATCCGCGACCGGATCGCGGGCCGGGTCGAACTGCGCGTTGAGCCCAGCCACCGCAGCGATATCCGCTGCGGTGGGGGTATTGCCCGATGCCACCGGTTGGCTGGTATCAGCCACCGGCGCCTTCTGTTCGGACGTATCCAGCGGCTGCACCTTTTCAGGCTTGGCGGCGGGCGGTTGATTGCAGCCAGCCAGCGCCACGGTGAGCAACAGGGGAAGCATTCCGAACAGCAGTTTCATCGCCTAACTCCTTACTTCACGCCGTGCATGAGCTTGTTGATCAGCGGAGCGACCAGGAACAGCACCACGCCCGAACCCACCAGGGCCCAGAAGCCGAAGGTGTAACCGGACTGCGCCGATGCCACGGTCATGCCGCCTTCGCCGCTGACCTTGCCGGCAAAGATACCGGCCAGATTGTTACCGATGGCGATCGACAGGAACCAGCAACCCATTGCCATGCCGGCCAGACGGGTCGGCGCCAGCTTGGTGGTCATCGACAGGCCGATCGGCGACAGACACAGCTCACCGATGGACTGGATCACGTAGACCGCAAACAGGGTCCAGAACGGGATCTTGCCGGCGTCGTTGACCATGCTCGACAGGGCCACCATCAGCAGCAGGAACGCCAGGCCATTGAACACCAGGCCCAGGCCGAACTTGCGCGGGATGGACGGATTGCTCTTGCCCATCTTGACCCACATCCAGGCCATGATCGGCGCACAGACGATGATGGCCACCGAGTTCACCGACTGGAACCACTCCAGCGGGAAGGTCCAGCTGCCGAATTCGCGGTTGACGATCTTGTCGGCAAGGAAGGTGAACGAGCTGCCGGCCTGTTCGAAGAACATCCAGAACAGCACGTTGAACACGAAGATCACCAGCATGGCGATCACCTTGTCACGCGCGACCGAACCACTGCGGATGCCTTCGACCAGCAGCATCACTGCCGGCACGATGAACAGCGTCATCAGGATCGCCTGCAGCGCATTGGCATCGATGGTCAGCAGGAAGTAGAACACCGGAATGCCGACCAGCAGGCCCAGCGCGGCAACCAAGGCGACGCGGCTCAGGCTCTTTTGACCTTCTTCCGGCAGGCCAATGCCCTTCAACTGCGCGCGGCCAAACCAGAACCAGATCAGGCTGGCCACCATGCCGATACCCGAGGCGATGAACACCCACTGGTAGTGCGGGTCCTGCTCGGTGCCGAATACCATCTTGGCCAGCGCACCGGTGATGACCGGGGCCAGCAGCGCACCGATGTTGATGCCCATGTAGAAGATGGTGAAACCGGCATCGCGGCGTGCGTCACCCTGCACGTACAGCTTGCCCACCATGGTCGAAATGATCGGTTTGAACAGGCCATTGCCGACGATGATCGTGGCCAGGCCCAACTTGAAGATCACTTCACTGGGCGAGACCAGCATGAACAGGCCGACGGCCATGAACAGCGCGCCGAGCAGGATCGAGCGCTGGAAGCCGACCAGCTTGTCAGCGACGTAACCGCCGAAGATCGCGCCTGCGTACACCAGCGCCAGATAGGCGCCATAGAGCTCGGCCGCCGGCTTTTCGCCCGACGCCAAGCCACCCTGGAACTGGGCAACGATGTACAGCACCATGGCCCAACGAATGCCGTAGAACGCAAAGCGCTCCCAGAATTCGGCCATGAACAGCATCCACAAAGGCTTTGGATGGCCGAGGATGGTCTTGAACTCCGGCACGGGCGCCGGGGTTGGTTCGGAATTCGGCGCGGCAGCGCTCATGCGGTGTCCCCTGATGATTCGTTGGGTAAGTAATGCGAACAAGTCGGCCGGAACCGGCGCGACGGGCGAGGATCACAGAAGCGTCGGCTTCACGTCAAATACATACTGCTGCAACCAACTGCTGCGCCAGGCTTGGGCCAGGCTCTCCGAGCCCAGCCCATGCTGCAGCGCAAGCCGCTGAATAGGCTGAGTTTTCAACCCCAACAAGGGCTCAGGCGTCGCCGCGGATAGTCGTACGCACTTCGAACAGCTCGGGGAAGAAGGTCAGCTCCAGCGCCTGCCGCAGGAAGCCCACGCCGCTGGAACCGCCGGTACCGCGCTTGAAACCGATGACTCGCATCACCGTGCGCATGTGGCGGAAGCGCCACAGCTGGAACTGGGTTTCCAGGTCCACCAGGTCCTCGCACAACGAATACTCACGCCAATAGCGGTCGGTGTCCTGATAGATGTTCTCGAAGACCTGGCGCAGCGCCGGGTCGCTGATATGCGACTGGGTCCAGTCGTGGTCTTCGTACGCGGCCGGGATGGCGTGGCCGAAGCGCGTCAGGTAGGCCAGGAACTCCTCATACAGGCTGGGCGCTTCCAGCACCTCACGCAGTTGCGCCTGCCCTTCCGGGTCGTGTGCGAACACGTTGAGCATGTCGGCGTTCTTGTTGCCGAGCAGGAATTCGATATAGCGGTACTGCAGCGACTGGAAGCCCGAAGACGGGCCCAGCACATCGCGGAAGCCCATGTATTCGGAAGGGGTGAGGGTCTCCAGCACTGCCCATTGCTCGGTCAGCAGGCGCAACACCTGCTTGGCCCGGGCCAGCACCTTGCGGCACTGCCAGACCTCGTCGCGCTGCATATGGCCGCGGGCAGCGCGCAGCTCATGGCCGAGCAGCTTGAGCCACAGCTCCGAGGTCTGGTGCTGGATGATGAACAGCATTTCGTCGTGGTGCGGCGGGTTGGACAGCGGCTGCTGGGCCGTCAGCAGCTGGTCCAGGCGCAGATAGCCGCCGTAGGTGAGCCGGCCCTGCAGGTCGGTATGGATACCGGCTTCGAGCTCACGCTGGTTCTTTTCTACGGTCATCGGCCTGGCCATCTAAGGGGGCGGCAAGGGTAACGCAGCGTTGGACCTTCTGTAGTGCCGACCCATGGTCGGCAGAGGCATTACCGCTGAAGCCCCTGCCGACCATGGGTCGGCACTACGCCCCCTCCCTTTGCCGAAGGCAAGGGGAGGGTTGGGGAGGGGTGCCCTGGCTCTGGCTCCTGCGCAAACGGAATCGAAACACGCGCAAACCCCAGCGGCGCGACAATGTGCCGTTCCTGCTGTCACAGACTGAATACGTTGTAATTGCTCGCCCGAGTCGAGTTCCGCGGAACAAACCTGGCCTGTACCCGGTCAGTCTTGTTGCGGCGCAGGACGGCTTTTTCGGACTGAGTCCTTACCATGCGTAATTCCTATCATTTGAAACCATCTGTCTAAGGTGTTGCTGCAATGACGGTTTCCGCCCAGTTCCAAATCGATTACCTGCAGTACCTGGATGCCGAAGGCAACCTGGTACGTGACGATCTCCCCGCCTCGCTGCGTGACCCACGCTCGCTGCTGCCGATGTTCAAGCAGATGCTGGCCACGCGGGTGTTCGACACCAAGTCCGTGGCGCTGCAGCGCACCGGCAAGCTCGGCACCTTTGCCTCCTGCCTGGGCCATGAAGCGGCCCACGTCGGCATCGGCGCGGCCATGAAGAGCGGCGACGTGTTCGCCCCCAGCTACCGCGAGTACGGCGCCATGTTCATGCGCGGCGTGCGCCCGCGTGACGTCCTGATGTACTGGGGCGGCGACGAGCGCGGCAGCGACTACGACCGCGAGAGCGATGCGGTCCGCGATTTCCCGATCTGCGTGCCAATCTCGACCCAGTGCCTGCATGCGGCCGGCTCGGCGCTGTCGTTCAAGCTGCGCAACATGCCGCAGGTTGCAGTCACCGTCTGCGGTGATGGCGGCAGCTCCAAGACCGACTTCTACGCCGCGGTGAACTCGGCCGGCGCCTACAAGCTGCCGCTGATCCTGTGCGTGGTGAACAACGGCTGGGCCATCTCGGTGCCGCGTTCGGCCCAGACCGGCGCTGAAACCCTGGCCCAGAAGGGCCTGGCCGGCGGCCTGTTCTGCCTGCAGGTGGACGGCAACGACCTGATCGCCGTGATGGCGGCGATGGAACAGGCACGCGAGCGTGCGCTGTCCGGCCAGGGCGGCACGGTGCTGGAATTCCTCACCTATCGCCTGTCCGACCACACCACCGCCGACGACGCGCGCCGCTACCGCGACGACGCCGAAGTGAAATCGGCCTGGTTGAAGGAACCGCTGATCCGCCTGCGCAAGTACCTCACCGCGCATGGCGTATGGAGCGAAGAAGAAGAAAAGAACTGGATCGCCGAATGCGGCACCCGCGTCGACGAGGAGGTCAACGCCTACCTCAACTGCCCGGTGCAGCCGGTCGAGGCCATGTTCGACTATCTGTATGCCGATCCGCCGCCGGACCTGCTGGCGCAGCGTGCTGCTGCCATCGCTCTGGAGCAGCGTCATGGATGACATCAAGCGCAATGCGCCTGTCACCTCGGCCAGCCACGATCACGGCGTCGCGCACAGCGCGGCGAGCAACAGCGGAGACACCCCGATGACAGCTACCCCGATCACCCTCATCGAAGCCGTCACCCAGGCGCTTGCCTGGGAAATGGAACACGACCCCTCGGTGCTGGTGCTGGGCGAAGACGTGGGCGTCAACGGCGGCGTGTTCCGCGCTACTGCCGGCCTGCAACAGCGCTTCGGCTCGCAGCGCGTGCTCGATACCCCGCTGGATGAAACCACCATCGCCGGCCTCACCGTCGGCCTGGCCGCACAGGGCATGAAGCCGGTGGCCGAAGCCCAGTTCGACGGCTTCGTCTACCCGATGGTCGATCACCTGATCTGCCACGCCGCACGCCTGCGCAACCGCACGCGTGGCCGCCTGCATTGCCCGATGGTGCTGCGCGTGCCGTGGGGCGGTGGCATCCGCGCACCGGAACACCACAGCGAAGCCAACGAAGCCATCTTCACCAATGTGCCGGGCATGCGCGTGGTGCTGCCGTCCAGCCCGCAGCGCGCTTACGGCCTGCTGCTGGCCGCGATCCGCGAGCCGGATCCGGTGATCTACATGGAGCCCAAGCGCATCTACCGCCAGTACAAGGAAGTGGTCGTCGATGATGGCGAAGCACTGCCGCTGGACGTGTGCTTCGTGCTGCGTGACGGCACCGACGTGACCCTGGTCACCTGGGGTGCGCAGGTCAAGGAAGCACTGGAAGCCGCCGACAAGCTGGCCGGTGAAGGCATCAGTGCCGAAGTCATCGACGTGGCCACGCTGCGTCCGCTGGACTTCGCCACCATCGCCGAGTCGGTGGCCAAGACCGGCCGCTGCGTGATCGTGCAGGAAGCGCCGAAGACCGCTGGTTTTGGTGCCGAAATCGCCGCACGTCTGGCCGAGGAATCGATCTACGACCTGCTGGCACCGATCGAGCGCGTTGCCGGTTATGACACCCACATCCCGCTGTTCCGCCTGGAAATGAAGTATCTGCCAAGCGTTGAGCGGATTGTGACCGCCGCCAAGCGCGCGGTCGCGGCGGGCTGACATGCTGGCACGTTTGATTGGCAGCTACCGCAGCCAATACCGCAACCCCCTGCAGTTCCGTACCGGGCAGATTGTCGAGCTCGGTGTCCGCGACGAAGAATGGCCGGCCTTCGCCTGGGTGAAAACCAGCGAAGGAAGCGCCGGCTGGGCGCCGGTGGCCTGGCTGCAGGTATTGGACAATGGCTGTGCCGAAGCGCTGCGTGACTACAGCGCACGCGAGCTGGACGTTGACCGCGGGGAGCAGGTAAGGCTGCATCACGAACATGGTGGCTGGTGGTGGTCCGAGCGCGCCGATGGCGCGCAGGGCTGGCTGCCGGCACGCGAACTTGAATTGCTGGAAGAGAAACTCACATGAGCCAGACCAAGAATTTCAACCTGCCCGATCTGGGTGAAGGCCTGCCGGACGCGACCATCGTTGAGTGGTTCGTCAAGGAAGGCGACGTGATCAAGCTCGACGAGCCGCTGGTGGCAATGGAAACCGCCAAGGCCGTGGTCGAAGTGCCCTCGCCGTACTCCGGCAAGGTACTGAAGCTGGCCGGCCCCGCTGGTGACATCGTGGTGACCGGCCACGTGCTGGCCAGTTTCGAGCTCGACCCCAATCTGCCGCAGCGCGCCGAAGGCCAGGACACCGGCCATCACCACGGCGCCCCGGCCGAAGCTGCGCCCGCGCCAGTCGCCGCTCCGGCACCGGTAGCCGCCGCTGCCACCGAACGTGCCGACGAAGGCACCGTGGTGGGCGCGATGGTCAGCTCCAATGCCGTGCACACCGAACAAGCCGTGGCCGTCGGTGGCGTCAAGGCAGTGCCAGCCGTGCGTGCGATGGCACGCAAACTCGGCGTCGACCTGAGCCGCGTGCGCGCCACCGGCGCCGACGGCGCGGTGACGATGAATGATGTGAAGCAGGCGGCAGCCGATGGCACCGCACGCGTGGGCTCAGCGCCTGCTGCAGCGGTACATGCTCCGTCACCTCTCCCGCAAGCGGGAGAGGTCGGCGCGCACAGCGCGCCGGGTGAGGGCGCTCTTCGCGCAAGCGCCGCCCGCACCCCGCTGTCTGCTGCTGGCAAGCCGATGCGCACCGCTCCTCCGGGCGTGGTCGCCAAGGGCCAGCCGGAACCGCTCAAGGGCGTGCGCCGCAACATGGCGCGGGTGATGGCTGATGCGCACAGCAAGGTCGTACCGACCACGCTCAGCGACGATGCCGACATCCATGCCTGGGCACCGGGCAACGACATGACCTCGCGTCTGGTGCGCGCCATCGTCAGCGCCTGCCAGGCCGTGCCGGCAATGAATGCCTGGTTCGACGGTGACAACCTCACCCGTACCCTGCATGCCCAGGTCGACATCGGCATTGCGGTGGACACCGACGATGGTCTGTTCGTGCCGGCCCTGCGCAATGCCGACATGCTCGATGCACGCGGCGTACGCGAAGGCATCAACCGTCTGCGCCAGCAGGTGGAAGACCGCTCGATCGCACCGTCGGAGCTGAGCGGCTACACCATCAGCCTGTCCAACTTCGGCATGTTCGCCGGTCGCTATGCCACTCCGGTCGTTGTGCCGCCGTGCGTTGCCATCGTTGCCGCCGGCCGTGCGCGCTTCCAGGTCACCCCGGTGATGGGCGGCATTGAAACGCACAAGGTCATCCCGCTGTCGGTCACCTTCGATCACCGCGCCTGCACCGGCGGCGAAGCCGCGCGCTTCCTGCGTGTGCTGATTGACGATCTGGCCAAGATTCACTGATAGTTTTTTAGTAGCGTTATTTGAGGCCCGCAGCGATGCGGGCCTTTTTTTGCTTGGCGTTTGCTTTGGGTTTGCTTGTGCCTCGCTTTGGGTCTGCTTTGGGTTCGCTTGTTAGAAGCTTCCCCTCACCCCAACCCCTCTCCCGCACGCGGGAGAGGGGCTCAGTGCACTACGAGCCGCCGCAATCCTAGCCCCTCTCCCGCGCGCGGGAGAGGGGTTGGGGTGAGGGCAGCTCTTGCTTTAGATCTTTCGCCAAATCCCCACCAGCCAGAGAAACATCACCCCCATGTAACGCCAACCCACAATTCCAGCGCTAGGATTACCCCACCCACATCCACAACAAAAACCACCATGGGCACCTGGACCTGCAGCAACTGCAAGGAAGTCAACGAAGACAACTTCGACCAGTGCTGGAAGTGCGGCACCCATGCCGATGGCGCACCGCCGCCACGCGACTTCCAACCTGAGGCCGGGCGCAGTTGGATGCAGCCACCACGCCTGATCGACTGCCCGCGTTGCCCGGGCATGCGCATGGAGTTCATCGGCCGCAAGCGCTTCCACGAAGGCTCGCAGGCCATGCCCTTCCTGCTTGGCGATATCGGCGAGCTGTTCGTCAACCGCGAGGAGTTCGACCTGCATGCCTGCCCGAGCTGCGGCAAAGTGGAATTATTCCTGTCCAACCGCGTGCGCTGAGCACAGCAACCACAGGCGGGCCCATGCGCTTCCAACGCTGTCTGATCCTGCTGTTCGTGGCGATGTACCTGCTGATGTTGCTCGGTGGTGCCGCGCTCAAGCCCGGCTATTCACCGCTATCGCAGTACATCAGCGAACTGGGCGCGACTGGCAGCACGCATGCGCAAGCGATCAGTCTGTTCGGCTTCATTCCAGTCGGCGTGCTGGCCACACTGCTGCTGTTCGCGTTCGCAGGGACAGTGCCAGTCACCGGCGCCAGCCGAGTCGGCTATTGGCTGCTGATGTTCGAGCCGCTGGCATGGATAGGTTCAGCCCTGGCGCCCTGCGACCTTGGCTGCCCGATTGGTGGCAGCCTGTCGCAATTCCTACATACCCTGCTCGGCGTATTCACCTATTTCGGCACCGCGCTGGGCCTGATACTGCTTGCCACCACACCTGCAATCCGTCCAAGCACACGCGTGCTGTGGGTCGCCCTGGCGGGACTCTGGCTGTTGCTGTTCGTGTTGATGGGGCTGGAGCCATTGCACGCTTGGCGCGGACTGCTGCAGCGCTTGGCCGAATGGAGTGTGTACAGCGTGTTGTGCGTAAGCGCATGGCGACTAAGCGCTTCCGCAGCTACCGCCCACAGCGCAATAACGCGGGTACCGCGATAGCCGGTGTACGCTGGGTTCCTCTGTCACAGGAGCATCCGCATGAGCCACCGCAGCCGTCTTGCCGGTTTCATCATTGATTGCCAGGGCACCGACAGCGATGCCGCAGCCGCGTTCTGGGCACCAGCGCTCGGCCTGAGAGCAGAGCCCGGCTACACCGAGGACGACGGCGCGCAATATGCCGAACTATTGGGCGCGCCGGCCGAGCTGCACGTGGAAGTGCAGCGGGTCGACCACGCATCACGCGTGCATCTGGATATCGAAGCCGACGATATCGATGCCGAAGCTGACCGGCTTGAAGCACTGGGCGCGCGCCGTATTGGCAAGATCAAACGCTGGTGGGTGATGGAAGCGCCTACCGGCCATCGCTTCTGCATCGTGCAGATGAAACATCCAGAGCGTGGCGCAACGCCAAATACCTGGAAGTAGCGCGGGATTTTCACGACAGCCTGCATGGCGATGTGTTGGAATGCCGCTCCAAATCAAGGAGCGAAACAGCATGGGTTTGATCACCGGAATGATCGTCGGCGGACTCGGCGGCCTGGCCCTCGTCAACATCCTCGCACTGATGGCGAAGAACAGCGGCAGGCCGCATGACCTCACCACCTTCAGCTCCGACGAGAATGTGCTGGCCAAGGTTGATGGCTGGGCAAGCCAGCATGGCTATCGCCTGGTCCGCGACATCGATGGCAATCGCGTCTATCGCAAGGGCAACAACATCCTGACCTCACCGATGTATCTGGAACTGAGTCAGGACGGGAACAAGTACAGCATCAAGAGCTATACCCAGATCAACGGCTTCATCCTTCGCGGTGACATGGCGCTGACGGGCGACACCTTCATCGCCAAGTTGCCGCGATCAATGGCCAAGAAGGCGCAGAACACCCTGTTCGCGTCCTTGAACGTACCCGGCCTGCCCTGAGCACGGAACAGCGCGTTCGCTGCCTGCAACGCGCAACCCAGGGATAATGTGCGCTCTCCGCCCACCGGAAGCGCCGCAATGACCCCTTCTGTTTCGCTACAAAACGCACGCGTGCTGGTTGCCGGTGGCAGCCGCGGCATCGGCCTGGCCATCGCCCAGGCCTTTGCCCGCGACGGCGCGAAAGTCAGCATCTGTGCACGTGGTGCAGCGGCGCTGCAGCAGGCAGCCGAACTACTGCTGCGCGATGGTGCAGCTGCCGCGCACACGCAGCAATGTGATCTCGCCGATCCAGCGCAGATTCAAGCCTGGATCGATGCCGCGGCCGCCGAACTGGGCGGCGTCGACATCCTCATCAACAATGCGTCCGGCTATGGCAACGGCAATGACGATGCCAGCTGGCAGGCCGGTTTCGATATCGACCTGATGGCTGCCGTGCGCGCCAACCGCGCCGCCCTGCCCTATCTGCGCCTGAGTGCGATGCCGACCATCCTCAACATCAGCTCGATCAATGCCTCGGTGCCGACACCGCGCGCAGCGGCCTACTCCGCCGCCAAGGCCGCGTTGAACTACTACACCGTATCGCTGGCCACCGAGCTGGCGCGCGAGCGTATCCGGGTCAACGCACTGGCCCCGGGCTCGATCGAATTCCCCGGTGGGCTGTGGGAGCAGCGCCGCAGCAGCGCCCCCGAACTCTACGAACAGATCCGCGCCAAGATCCCGTTCGGTGGCTTTGGCAATGTTGAAGATGTAGCCAACACCGCGGTCTTCCTGTGCTCGCCCACAGCGCGTTGGATCACCGGCCAGGTGCTGGCGGTGGATGGCGGGCAGTCGTTGCCGGCCTGAGCCTCGCCCGCTGTTTGTAGGAGCGGCGTGAGCCGCGAAGCCGGTGCACTCACAGATCGCCAGCTTCGCGGCTTACGCCGCTCCCACAACCCAGCCAACCTCGCCCGGAACTCACACCAACGCCGCCGCCCCCACCACCCGCACATCCGGCTGCGGATTCAACACCGCCTCCACCAAGGCATCGGCGATCCGCGTGGCCGGATTGATCCGCCACGCACGCGGCAGCACCGGTGCAAGCGCCCCCAATACCACGCTGGCCAGATCCTCACCGGTTCGCCGTTCGGCGCGGTCGCCGCCAATCAGGCCCGGGCGCACCAAGGTCAATGAAGCAAAGCCCAGCGCGCGCAGGTCCTGTTCCAACTCGCCTTTGACCCGGCTGTAGAACACCAGTGAGCGCGGGTTGGCACCTGCCGCCGAGTTCAAAGCAAACACCTCGCAGCCATTGGCACGGACCGCGCGTGCAATAGCCAAGGGATAGCCATGGTCGATCTGCCGGAAGGCCTCACGCGAGCCAGCCTGCTTCATCGTCGAGCCCAGTGCGCAGATCACCGCATCCACCTGCCAGCCCTGCGCCACCGTCGCCAGCTCGGTGAAATCCAGCACCGGATTGAGCAGCTTGGCGTTGGTCCGCGCCAGCGCGCGGCGGGTCGGTGCGACCACGCCACTGCAGCGTGGATCGGCCAGCAACCGCTGCAGTACCTGCGCCCCGACCAGACCGGTCGCGCCGGCCAGCAATACCTGCATGATGTGCTCCTGTGATCGGCTGCCATTCAAGCCGGCTGCTACCTTGCCGATAATGGGGCTTGGACACCACCTCCGGCTGCGCACAGGCGCAGCCACAACCCGCCCGGACCCCTGCGCAATGGCCGACAGCCCCGATGATTCCTCCACCTCCCGCAGCAGCGGGCTGGGTCGCATCCTGGCGCGGCGAACCACGCCGCAGGCGGCTGCGGCGGTCGAGGTGGTAGCCAACGGGGGCGGTGGCATGGCGATGCTGCAGCGCTTGTTCATCGGCGCCAACGCGCCGGAATCGGTATTGGCCGCCTTCGCCCAGGGCATGTGCACCTTGCCCGGCGAACTCGGCGATATGGGCCAACGCCTGCACAGCGCCCATGCCGAGCAGGACTGGGAGCGCTATGGTCGCCTGCTGCGGCAGCTGATCGACAAGTACATCCGTACCGTTGAGCTGGAGGCATCCCACACCAGCAACAGCCAGGCCGAACAGCTGCGCGACATGCTACGCGACACGCTAGGCGCGGTGCTGGCCAGCCTGATGCAGCAGTCGCCGGAGCTGGAACAGCAAGCCCAGCGCATGGGCGATGAACTGCGCAGCTGGCGCAGTGGCCAGCCCCTGCAGCCAGTCGCCATGCATCTGCGCGAGCTCTGCCACCAGGTCGGCGTGCGCAGCAACAGCCTGCAGGAACAGCGCGACCTGCTGCTCAACCTGTTCGACATGCTGCTGGAGAACATCTCCGAACTGCTCGATGGCGACAGCTGGCTGCAAGGCCAGATCCGCTCGATCCGGCAACTACTGGCCGGGCCACTGGACGCCAGCTCGCTGGAACAGACCCGCAATGACCTGCGCGAAGTGATCTATCGGCAAGGGCTGCTACGCGAGGGCATCGATCAATCCAAACAGGCGATGAAGGACCTGATGGTGGATTTCGTGCAGCAGGTGGACGGCATGGTCACCGAGACCGGCGAGTTCCACGATCGTATTGCAAGCTACGCCGTTGCCGTGCGCCAGACCCGCAGCATCTCCGACCTCACCCAGCTGCTGCAGGACGTGCTGCAGGACACCGCGCGGGTGCAGGAGCAGGCTGCACGTGCACGTGACCATCTGGCCAATGCCCGCGCCGAGGCCAAGGCCGCCGAGCAGCGTGTGCAGCAACTGGAGCGCGAGCTGGAGGAAGCCGGCAGCCAGCTGCGTACCGACCCGCTGACCGGCGCCCTGAACCGCCGTGGCCTGGAGCAGCAGCTGGGCGAGCTGCTAGCTGACCACAGCACGCCACTGAGCCTAGCCATGATCGACCTGGACCACTTCGGCCAGACCAATGCACAGCATGGCCACGCCGGCGGCGATCAGGCCCTGCGCCATCTGGTGGCGGTGACCCAGCAACGCCTGCGCGGCCGCGACTGCATCGCCCGCCTCGGCGGCGACGAATTCGTGCTGGTGCTGCCCGGGCTCAACCGCGCCGCTGCATTGGAAACCCTGCAACAACTGCAGCAGCAGCTGGCGCAACGCCCGTTCCTGCATGAAGAACAGCGCGTGCAGGTGCGTTTCAGCGCTGGCGTCGCCCAAGCCCAGCCCGGCGAAGCCCTGCAGGCCCTGCTGCAGCGCGCCGATCAGGCGCTGTATGCGGCCAAACGCGTAGGCCGCAATCAGGTCCTGCCCGCCGCCTGAGCGGCGACAGCAACGACAATCGGCTCACAGCTGTGATATTTGCTGCGCTGGTGCGAATCACCCGGGCATGGACATCACTGCGACCGACCCCATCGCTGATCTGCAACAACGCTTTGCCCTGCTGCTGGCCCAGCATCAGGGCATCGTGCTCAAGGTCGCGCGTGGCTATTGCGCGCAGCGCGAAGACCGCAGCGACCTGATCCAGGAAATCAGCACCCAGGCCTGGCGCGCCTTTCCAGCCTTTGATCCGCAGCGCGCGCAGTTCAGCACCTGGCTGTACCGCATCGCCTTGAACACCGCCATCTCGCAGCTGCGCAGCCGTGAGCTGCGCCGGCAATACCAGAGCGACGTAGCGCTGGATGACGACCTGGCCAGCGTTGCCGACAACGCCGAGGACACCGCCAGCCTGGCCCAGCTCAACCAGCTGATACACCGCTTGCCGGCGCTGGACCGGGCCCTGTTGTTGCTGCATCTGGACGATTGCAGTCATCGCGAAATCGGCGAGGTGCTGGGCATCAGCGCCAGCAACGCTGCCACCCGTCTGCACCGGCTGCGTCAGCAACTGCGCAGCCAGTTCAACCCCACCGCCGTAACCCGGGACTGACACCATGGAACTCGACGAACTCAAAGCCGCCTGGGCACAGCAGGCGCAACGTATCGATCAGCTGGAGGTTCTGGCCCTGCAGGCATGGCAGCAACCGCGCCAAGCCAGCGTGCAGCGTCGCCTGCGCTGGTTCAGCGGCGTGCAGCTGGCTTGGCTGCTGGCGTGGATCATAGTCACCGTGCTGGCGGCGAGCTTCTGGGTTGAACACCGCCAGACGCCGCAGCTGCTGCTGACCGGACTGGCCTTGCACCTCTACGGTATCGCCGCGATCTGGGTATCGATCACCCGCGCCTTGTTGGCGATGCGTGCTGATGCTGCCGAGGCACCGGTGCTGATCCAGCAGCAACGACTGGCGCGGCTACGCCGCTTTACCGCGCTGACCGAGCTGGGCCTGGGCCTGCCGTGGTTCTGCCTATGGCTACTGGCCCTGCAGTGGGCCTGCGTGCAATGGCTGGGGCTGGACCTGTATGCGATGGCACCAGCGTGGTTCCTCGGCACCTTGGGGTTTGGCGTGGTGGTGATGCTGGGCAGCGTCTGGGCTGCGCGCGGGGTGATGCGGCGTTTGCCGGCCAGCCATCGCTTGCAGCGGCTGCTGGATAGCCTGTCCGGGCAATCGCTGGCACGCGCACAGCAGCAGTTGCGGGAGTTGGAGCAGGGCCTGCAGTGAATCTGTAGCTGTGTTGCTGTTTTGTGGGAGCGGTGTCAGCCGCGAAGTTGGCAATCCATCAGATATCTGTCATGCCGGCACCATTGCTGATGCCTGAAGCATTGCCTGCTTCGCGGCTTACGCCGCTCCCACAATCAAGGCAGAAAAGCCGGCTTCAATGCGCCGCTTTCGCCCCGCGCATACGCTGGATCATGGTCACCGCGGTCAGCACCACCGCACCGATGATGATGCCCACCACCATGCTGCCCAGTGCATTGGCCAGCCATTCCAGATTGGCCGGAGCCAGGCCGATCACGAAGTGGTGCAAGGCCGGAATGGCGTGTACCAGAATGCCGCCGCCAACCAGGAACATCGCCGCAGTACCGGCAACCGACAGGCCGCGCATCAACCACGGCGTGGCATACAGCAGGCCGCGTCCAAACGCAGCCAACGCACGTCCCTTGTCCAGCAACCAGGCGCCGACGTCATCGAGTTTGACGATGCCGGCGACCAGGCCATAGACGAACACCGTCATGCCCAGCGCGATGGCGATCAAGGTCACCACCTGCTGGCTGAATGGCGCATGCGAGATCACTCCCAACGACAGCACGATGATCTCCGCCGACAGGATGAAGTCGGTACGCACCGCGCCCTTGATCTTGTCCTTTTCGAACGCGACCAGATCCACTTTCTCATCGGCGATGGCCTTCAAGCGCTCGGCCTTGTGCGCGTCGTCCTCATCCTTGGAATGCAGGAATTTGTGCGCCAGCTTTTCCACGCCTTCGTAACAGAGGAAGGCACCGCCGATCATCATCAACGGGGTGATCGCCCACGGCAGCCATGCACTGATCGCCAACGCGGCCGGCACCAGGATCGCTTTGTTGACCAGTGAGCCCTTGGCCACCGCCCACACCACCGGCAACTCACGGTTGGCATTGACGCCGGTCACCTGCTGCGCGTTCAACGCCAGATCGTCACCGAGTACGCCAGCGGTCTTCTTGGCAGCGACCTTGGTCAGGATGGAGACGTCATCCAGCAACGCGGCAATATCGTCGAGCAGGGCAAACAGGCTGGCTCCAGCCATGGGTCACCGTAAGGTCATAGGACAGGGGAAGGGAGGATTCTCACTCATTCGCGTCCCGTTCGGTGCGTATTCACCCATCTGCAACCCGGCAACGGCCACACTGCAGGCTCGGCCGCCAGGAAGACCCCCGCTTGATGGACCCGACCAGCAGTGACAGCCCGACCACCGTCGGCGGCCTCAGCCGGCGCCAGCAGATCGTGCGCCTGCTGCTGCGCTACCGCCATTCCGGGGTGTTCTCCGGCATCTCGCTGGATGGCGAAATCCCGCGCCTGGGCAAGCCGCCGGCCAGCGGCAATCCAACCCAGTTCGTCGCTGATCTGGAAGCGCTGGGCACCACCTTCGTCAAACTAGGCCAGGTGCTGTCGACCCGCCCGGACATGATCCCGCCCGAGTACGTGGCCGCGCTTGAGCGCATGCAGGAAAAAGTCGCGCCGATCCCGGTAGAGCAGATCCGCGCGGTGATCGAGGACGACCTGGGCGCGCCGGTCAGCAAGCTGTTTGCCTGGTTCGACCCGCAGCCTTTGGGCAGCGCCTCCATCGCCCAGGTCCACCAGGCCGAGCTGCACGATGGCCGGCAGGTCGCCATCAAGGTGCAGAAGCCCGATATCGCCGCCCAGCTGCGTTCGGACATCGGGGTGCTGCGCAGCTTTGCCACCGCCGCCGATCACCTGACCCGGGTCGGCCGCAAGGTGCGCTTCTCCGACTGGCTGGGCGAGTTCGCCAAGACCCTGCGGATGGAGCTGGACTACGAGGCCGAGGCGGCCAACCTGGCCCGCTTCGGCCAGCACCTGGCGCCCTACCCCGAGCTGTGGATACCGCAGCCGGTGTGGGACCTGTGTGGGCGCAGGGTACTGACCATGGAGCTGGTGCAAGGCGTGCGGGTGGATGCGATCCCACCGGTGCGCCGTACCGAGCAATCGATGGTTCCCTTGGCTGCCGCACTGGTGCGCGGCTATCTGGACCAGATCTTCGTGCATGGCGAAATCCATGCAGACCCGCATCCGGGCAATCTGCGCGTGACCCCCGAAGGCCAACTGGCGATCTTCGACCTGGGCATGGTCGCGCACGTGCCGCCGCGGTTGCGCCAGCGCCTGCTCAAAGTACTGTTTGCCGCAGTGGATGGCCGCGGCGAGGAAGTGGCCGATGAGATCATCGGCATCAGCACCCGCCTGGAGGACTACGACGAGGAACGTTATCTGCGCGAGACCGGGCAGATGATTGCCCGCTACGCCGCCAACGGCACCTTGTCCGAGGGCCATGTGGTGCTGGAGATCGTACGCATCGCCACCTCCAGCAACCTGCGCACGCCACCGGAGCTGAGCCTGCTCGGCAAGGCGCTGCTCAACCTGGAAGGCGTGTGCCGCTTCCTGGCACCGGAGATGGAGACGCGGAAAGTCGTCGAACGGCAGCTGCAGCATGTGATGCGCGCGCACTTCCGCAAGTCGTTCTCGGCAGCAAACCTGGCCAGCGAGGCAATGGAGCTGCAGCAGCTGCTGCGCAACGGCCCGCGTCGCATGTCCGACATCCTCAGCGTGCTGGCCGAGAACCGGCTGCAGATGAAGGTCACCGGCCTGGACGAATCGCGGCTGATGGAGAACATCCAGAAAGTAGCCAACCGCATCGCCGCCGGCCTGATCACAGCGGCACTGCTGCTGTCCTCGACGCTGCTGATGCGCGTGCCAACGCGCTGGACGCTGTTTGGCTACCCAGCCTTCGCAATGCTGCTGTTTCTGCTGGGTGTATTCATCGGCCTGGGACTGATTGTCAGCTCAATGCTGTTTGATCGCCGCACCAGAGCACGCGCACGCGAAGAACGCGGCCATCGCTGAGCCTGTCTGCAGCAGCTGTAGCCGGGTTCATCGCAATGCGTGCAGTGCCAGTAGAAGTTGCCAACAGCTGAAATCAGGCCGAAAAGCACACTTTCTCACCAACGCTCACGGGCTTCAGCGTACAACGCATAGTGCGTGCAACTGATGATGAATGCAGCTGCGCTGTCCCAACATTTCAGTCAGGTTACGGCAGGCAAGATCCAGATGCTTCTGCCACAGCACTGAAACAACAGTGTGTAGAGCGATGACGGCCACGGCCGTCGCCCCTGTCTCCACTACCCACGTGACCGCATGCATTGGATCATCTGGCTGTCTCTGGCAGCACTGTTTGTACTATTGATGTTGTCACCCACCTTGGCGCGCGTGAAGGCGGGCCTGCTATCACTGCTACTGCTGGCACTGAGCAGCTGGTGGTTGATAGACAAGCTCAGCGGCGACGGCATCAACTCAGCCACGCTCTACCACCTGCGCAGCGATATGGAAGGTGCAGGCGTTGGCGATTTCAGTGCCTACATCATCGGCTTCATTGGTCTGGTAATCATCTCGCTGAGCCCGTTGCTGTTGCTGCGCGTGCGTCGCCTGCAGCGGCCCCGTCACGGCGTGGCGGTGTTCGGCGGCTTTGCCGCACTGTTGCTGACAACGCTGATGCTCAGCCCACTGTATGCCGATGGCAAACGCATCTATCTGCAGATGCAGCCAGTGGACTACAGCGCGGTGGCACCGGAGTACCAGTTGCCATCAAAGCCGCTGGCGCAGCGCCCCAACATCGTCTGGATCTACGGCGAGAGCCTGGAACGCACCTATTTCAACGAAAACGTGTTCCCCGGGCTGATGCCCAACCTTACCCGGCTGGCCGGCGAAGGTCTGGATTTCCGCAACATCGCTTCCGCCGATGGCAGCGGCTGGACCATCGCCGGGCTGGTGTCGTCGATGTGCGGCGTGCCGCTGACCACCGCGCAGGGTGATGAAAACAGCATGGGCCGGATGGGCCGTTTCCTGCCTGAAGCGTTCTGCCTTGGCGACTATCTGAAGCAGCAGGGCTATAGCAACCATTACCTTGGCGGTGCCAACGGACAGTTCGCAGCCAAGGCCGACTTCCTCAACTCGCACGGCTTCGACGACGTGCGCGATCTGGAATGGTTCCAGCAACAGAACATCGCCAAGCGGCATTTTTCCAACTGGGGCGTACACGATGACGTGCTGCTGGAGCGCGCCTACGAACGCTTCCTTGAACTGTCCGCGCGCGGCCAGCCGTTCATGCTGACCGCACTGACCATGGACACCCACCACCCGGCGGGGCACCTGCCGGTAGCCTGCAAGAACACGCGCTATCGCAGCGCGCACGGCAATATCGGCCTGCTCAATGCACTCAAATGCAGTGATCGGCTGATCTCGCGTCTGGTCGATCGCATCCGTAGCAGTCAGTTCGCCGACAACACCTTGGTGGTGGTGGCCTCCGATCATCTGGCCATGCCCAATGACCTGAGTCACGTACTGGAGAAGCAGAAGCGCGAGAACCTGCTGCTGTTCCTGGGCAACAAACTGCAGCCGCAGCAGATCGTTGCGCAGGCAGGCACCACGCTCGATTCGGGTGCTACCGCGCTGCAGCTGCTGGATCCAGCGATCGACGCCATTGGCTTTGGCCGCTCGCTGTTGAAACCGACACCTGCGGCCAGTGCCAGCGTAGCGGCCACCAGCGGTGATACGCGGGCCTACGCGCGCTATAGCGCGTTCGCACGCTCGCTGTGGCTGGGCGAACAGACCCGCATGCTGCGACTGGATGACGATCAGGTGCTGGTTGGCGTGCAGAAGGTGCAGCCGCCGGTGCTGCTGGAATACGACCAGCAGTGGGATCTGAAATCGGTGTACCTGGAAAACACCTCACGCAAGTTCGAGGAGGCCGATCCGCAGCACCGCCTGGCCTATGTCGATCGCTGCACAGCGTTTGAAGATGGTTCGGCCGATGGTCAATGGTGCGCGCTGCTGCTCGACAGCGATCAGGGCATGCGTCTTTACCGCGATGCGCAGTTGCGCCGTGGCATCGCCGTGGATGCGCCGTTACAGGCATTCAGCGGGCCACGCCCGAGCGTGCGTCAGTCACGCATGATCAGCCGCCAGCCGCGTCATACCAGCCCCGGCCAATACGTGCTGGAGCTGTATGCCGCGCAGCGTCCGCAGCGCGGTTTCTGGGTGGAAGCGGTGGCGTCAAAGCGCAATGTGGTGGTGGCCCAGCAATGGGTGCAGCCCGATAGCGAAGGCCGCATCCGCATGCCGCTGGGCGTGGACCAGGAGATCGATGATCTGGAGATCCGCGCCTGGTTGAGTCATGCAGAACAGTTGGCGATCGATGACTATGCGCTGGTGCTGACCAGCGGTCATCCGCGGTCGTGACCGACATTTGTGGTTTTGTGGGAGCGGCGTAAGCCGCGAGGCTGGCAATGTTGCAATCGCCATTGAAACTGCAATCTGACTGACCATCAGCTTCGCGGCTTACGCTGCTCCCACATTCCGACAGCTCTCGGTAAAGCCCCTGCCGAGCATGGCTCGGCACTACCTATGCGTCCGGGGGATCGCGTACCAGATGGATGTCGGTCGGGGTGGACAGTGCTATGCCGGCGGCGGTGGTCTGTTCCAGCAAGGCAAACAGCACTTCGCTGCGGGTGCCGTACACATTGCGCGACGACGACACGTAGGCAAGGCTGTTCACCGCCACCTGGCCACCGCTGATCGAATCGATGAAGAATGACGGTGCCGGATCAATCAGCACTGTTTCATTGGCTGCATATATCCCCAGCAACAAGGTCCGCAGCTTGCCCATGTCGGTGCCCAGCGGTACCGAGAACTGCACCTGGATGCGGCCCAGTGCATTGGCCATGGTCATGTTGCGGATGGTCTTGGTGATCAATTCCGAGTTGGGCACGATCAAGGTGGAGCGGTCGCTGACCTGGATCTCGGTAGAACGCACTGAGATGCGGCGGATATCGCCTTCCTGATCCCCGATCTTGACCCAGTCACCGATCTTCACCGGCCGCTCGGCCAGCAAGATCAGGCCGGAGACGAAGTTCTGGGTAATCGCCTGCAGACCGAAACCAATACCCACCGACAAGGCGCTGGCCAGCAAGGCCACCTTCTCAAAACCAATGCCCAGCGCGGCCAAGGCCCATAGCGCGGCCAGCACGATGCCGAGGTAATGCGCCACGGTGCTGATCGAATTGCGTGCACCGATATCCAGCTCGGTCTTGGGCAGATAGGTATCCACCAGCCAGCGCTGCACCACCCGCATCAAGGTCAGGCCCAGCGCCAGCACAAGCAGCGCGCTGAAAATGGAACTCGGCGTCAGCAGGCTGCCGCCGATCTTGATGCCGGCAGACAGACGCTCCAGCCAGCCATACAAGGCACTGACATTACCGAACGGTGCAACAAAGACGGTGATGCCCAGCATCACCAGCGCAACCCGTGAGATCGCCGACAGCAACACCCCGGCCTGCTCCAGGCGACTGGCCGATAGACCGGTGGACAGCCGCAGCATGCGCCCTGCCGCGCTCTCCGGCGCCAACAGCCACAATGCGAAGTCATCGGCAAAGCGCGTCAACAAGGTGGTCGCCAATACGATTACCGTGCCCCACACCATCTGCTGGGCAGTGAACATGGCGAAGTTGAGGTAGCCCAGCAGGGTCGCCACCAGTGCGGCGAAGATGCTCAGGTAGCCGCCCAAGCGCGCCACGATCAGCCAGCCGCTGCGTGGTGCACGCGGCGAACGGCCGCTGCTGGTGCTTTCAGCTTCAGCCTGTGCGGCCTGTGCCGCGCGGCGTCGATGCAGGCCGGCCAGCGTGGCAAGCATGCTCATGATCAGCACCACGTAGGTCAGTGCGATCAGACCATCCAGGGTCACCGTGCCCACCGCCGAGGTACGCGCAGCGCGATTGACCTCACGCAGCAGCATGGTGAACCAGGTCAGGCTGGCCGCGCCCCAGGCAAAGCGGCGCAGGCGAGCGGCGGCGACATCATCGATATCCAGCAGCCGCCAGGTCGGCCGCGACGGCACCAGCAGGCTGGCTGCCACCGCGCCGATGAAAGCAGCGACAAAGGTGGCGGCAACAAAGGTATTGGCCACCGATTCCAGCCGCGGCGCGACCGCATCGATTGCCTGCAGGCTGGCTATCAGCACCGTGGCGGCAAACCCGGGCAGCAAGGTGCCGACCAGCAGCAACCACACGGCCAGACCGGTGCGGCGCAGGCGGCCATCCGGGGCGCGCTCGGACGCCGCGTAGCGCCGGCCAAGGTGGCGCAACCAGATGCGCAGCGGGAACAGCAGCAACAAAGCCAGCGAAGCCCCCAGCAGCGGCATGCCCCAGCCCTGCTTGCCGGCCGCTTTCAGCAGCGCACTGCTGGCCTGCCGGTACAACGACTGGAAGCGCGCGAAATCATCGGGCAGATGCTCACCAAACTCGCGCCACAGTGCCGGCGACAACGGCGAGGCCACCTTGCGGCCCAACTGCTCACCAAACTGCTGGGCGCGCATTTTCTCGATGGACTCGCTGGCCTGCTTGGCGTCCTCAGCCAGCAACTTGCCGCGCTTGATGTCGGCATCGATCTGGCTGCGCTGCTGGTCCAGCACTTTGCGCTGGCGGGCGATACCGGCGTCTTCGCCGCCCTCGGGCGCCGGCCCAAGCTGTTCGATACGGGCATCGAGCTGGGTCAGCTCCGGCTGCAGCGCGGCGACACTGGCCTCGGCCTCGCGCTGCGCCTGGCTGGCGCGTTCGGCCAGGGTTTTCAGGGTTTCCGGCGCATCGGCATCGTTGACCGCACGCTTGACCGCCGCGACGGTGCGCGAGGCCTGCTCGATACGCGCCTGCGGGCTCAGATCGGCGGCAACACCATCCGGCGCCGCCCAGACCGCGCCACTGGCGCCCAAACCACCCAAGGCCACCAGAAGAACCAACAACAATGCGCGCAGCGGGCGTGAAAAACGTTGAGCAAGCAAGGGCAGACACCGGATCGCGCGGACCACCGCGCCTGCGCGAACTATATGTCAGCGCGCGCCAACATCCTGCGAAACAGCGCCGGTATCTCAGTACTTGAGCGCCAACTCGGCGATATGGCTGCGGTTGAGCTCGTAGATTTCCTGGAACTCTTCCTCGGTGAGCTCATCCGGGGCGTACACCGCGACCTGCTCCCATTGCTGGTGGGTCGGCAGCGGCTGGCGTGGCCCAGCCCGCAACGAGAAACCATGCCCTTCGTACTCAACCGCGTCAGGCACCTGTTCCCAACGCTCACGCGCATAGCGGCTCTGCCCTTTGAGCAAGATCACGACATACATGGCGGACTCCCGGCTACGGATGGCAGCAGCCTAGCGCAGCGATGTTTGCCCGGCGCGAAGGACCTGCCGTATCTGAATGCTGGGGCGCCGACAACGACGAAACAACCTCCCGGGCACAAACGCTTAACCATTGCTGCCCTATAGCTGGATCCCCGGCGCAGCAAACCTGCGCGAACGCCGATGAGGTCCTCCATGAGTCAACACCCTCCCCTTGCCACCGTTCAGAGCGTAGACCTGCAGCGCTACCTGGGCACCTGGTACGAAGTTGCCCGGCTGCCCATCCGCTTCGAACCCGAAGACGCCACCGACGTCACCGCGCACTACTCGCTCAACGAGGACGGCAGCGTGCGCGTGCAGAACCGCTGCCTGCGCGGCGACAAGCTGGAAGAAGCCATCGGCCAGGCCAAGCCCATTGATGAGAGCAACAGCAAGCTGGAGGTCAGCTTCCTGCCCGAGGGCCTGCGCTGGATTCCCTTCAGCAAGGGCGACTACTGGATCATGCAACTGGACGCGGCCTATACCACCGCCCTGGTCGGCAGCCCCGACCGCAAATACCTGTGGTTGCTCGCGCGCCTGCCGCAGATGGATGCCACCACCCGCGATCACTACATCGCTTACGCACAACAGCAGGGCTTTGATACCGGACCGCTGATCCACACCCCGCATACCGGCCACCCCACCGCCGGCTGAGTTACCGCCCCGCTGACGACCGGAGCTGTGCATGGACCTGAAAAGCGGCTATCCGTTCTGGGCCATCAAGAACGGTTTGATGCATGCGTTCCCTGCCCTGCAGCAGGATCTGCGCTGCGAGGTGGCGGTGATCGGCGGCGGCATCACTGCCGCCTTGATCGCCGACCAGCTGGTCCGCCACGGCCATGATGTCGCCGTCATCGAGCAGCGCGACATCGGCTGGGGCTCCACCGCCGCCAGCACTGCACTGCTGCAGTACGAGATCGACACGCCATTGCGCGAGCTGGCCGTGCGTCATGGCATCGATGCCGCACTGCTGGCCTACCGCAGCTGCGCGCAGGCCATCGACGAACTGAAGGCGCTGGCCGAACAGGTCCGCGGGGTGGATTTCCAAAGCACCAAGAGCCTGTATTACGCCAGCCGACGCCGACACCTGCGGCCGCTGCTGGAGGAATACGAACTGCGCAGCCAGCACGGTTTCGCGGTGGATTGGCTTGATGCCGAAGGTGTTGCCGACGAATACGGGTTTGCCGCCCCTGGCGCCATCCGCAGTACTCCGGCCGCGCGTATGGATCCCTATCGCATGACGCACCGGCTGCTGACCCGGCTGCTGGCACAGGGTGCGCAGGTCTATGACCGCAGCAGCGTCGTAGCAGTGGAGGCAGACAGCCAGCGGGTACAACTGCGCACCACCGATGGTCTGCGCATCAGCTGCCAACATCTGGTGGTTGCCGCTGGCTACGCCGCGCAGGACTGGCTGAAACAGCGCGTGGCACGCAACCGCAGCAGCTATGCCTTTGTCACCGACCCATTGCCGCCGGCCGTGCTCGGGCCGCTGCGTGACACCTTGATCTGGGAAACCGCCCGCCCCTATCTCTACCTGCGCAGCACCGCTGACGACCGCTTGCTGGTAGGTGGCGAGGACGACGCGGTCGACCTGCCGCTGCGTCGTGACGCGCTGGTGGACCGCAAGGCGCGACGCCTTGCGGCCAAGTTTGGACGTTTGTTTCCGCAGCTTTGCATACAGCCTGCGTTCGCTTGGGCCGGCACCTTTGCCGAAACCGAAGATGGTCTGCCGTTCTTCGGCCCGCATCCGCAATGGGGCCCGCGCGTGCATTTCGCCATGGCTTACGGTGGCAATGGCATCACCTATTCCATGCTCGGCGCCGGCCTGGTCCAGGCCACCATCGAAGGCCGCAGGCACCCGCTGGCACAATTGTTCGGCTTCAAACGACTGGGCTGAGAAGTTCCCCCGCGATGACAGTGATCGACAGCCATCGTTCAAGCCTTTTCTGGTAGCTTCCAAACTGCCAAACCATGACGGTGCGGCCCCGCACCGGAGCACCTGCGACATGATCCGCACATCCCTGATCGCCGTCCTGCTGTTGGCCCCCGCCATTGCCATGGCGCAGGATGATGCTGGCAGCGCAACCGGCGGGCTGGACCTGAGCGTGCCGCAGGCACCGCTGCGTTACCTCGGCGAAACCTACAAGGGCGATGCGCCAGGTACCTATTACGGCGACCACAGCGGGCGCGGGCTGGAGAAAAAGGATAGCCCCGGCGCCCAGGTGATGGACGACAAACTGCAGGTGCACGGCGCGGTCAGCGCTGGTATCGGCTATTCCAAGGCCTACGGCAACAGCAATTGGCAGGCCGTGGACCTGAACCTGGGCAAGAACTACAACACCGACGAGGGCGAGAGCCGTCGGGTGAACCTGAACATCCATATGAGCAAGAGCGAGGGCGCTGGTCCCTATGGCTACGGCCCCTATGGCCGCGGCCCGGGCTTTGGCCCCGGCCCCTGGGGTGGCTGGTAAGCCGCCCGAACGCCGCTTGTCAGCGGCTGGCAGGCCCACTTGGCGGCTGTTGAATCCAGCTCACGCCGCTTAGCGGCCGGCGTGCATCCACAGGCAATCCAGCGCATCCAGCGCGATATGCACCAGCAAGCCGATGCCGAACAGGCGGGTGCGCTTGGGCAGGGTCAAACCCGCATAAAGCACAATGGCCGGCGCGGTATGCAGCGGATGGAAGCCGATGCTGCAGCGGTTGGGGGCGTAGATCGGGTCGGCCAGCAGGTGGTCCAGGTCGATCACCCAGCCCAGCAGCAGCAACATCCAGGCCTTGCCGAACTGCGGCCGCCAGAACAACCAGGCCAGCAAGGCCGGCACCGCCAGATGCAGGCACAGGTGCAGGATCGCGCGTGAACTCATTGCCGGCCCGCCAACGACAGCGCGGCAGACCGGGCCCCGATGGGCGGCACGGGAACGGAGGCGTGAGGGTGCATACGGGCTGACTTTGCTGAACCAGCCCCGATTGTAGGCTGGGGCCCTGCCGGTGCGGCGTTACACTATGCCCCCGCCGGCATCTCCGCCGCGGTGGTTCCGGAGTGGCAATGATCAACAACGACGTACTGCGCAGCATCCGCTACATGCTCGACCTCAGCGACAGCATGGTGGTGGACACCATTCACCTAGCCGACTCCAACTTTGAAGTGGATGCGGCACAGGTGCACGACTTCCTGCGCAAGGACGACGAGCCGTTGTTTGAAGCTTGCCCGGATGCGGTGCTGTCGCGCTTCCTGGACGGCCTGATCTACCACTACCGTGGCCGCGACGAATCGCAGCCGCAGCGCCCGCCGGAAAAGCGCATCACCAACAACATCGTGCTGAAGAAGCTGCGCGTGGCCTTCGAACTGAAGGACATGGACATGCATGCGATCTTCGAAGCCGCTGGCTTCCCGATGTCCAAGCCGGAGCTGTCGGCACTGTTCCGCCAGCCGGACCACAAGAATTACCGCGAATGCGGCGACCAGGCCCTGCGCAACTTCCTCAAGGGCCTGACCCAGCGCGTGCGCCCGGCGTAAAGCGCAACGGCCGCTCCCTTGTAGGAGCGGCGTAAGCCGCGAAGCTGACAATGCATCCGCGCCGGAGATTCTCTTCGGCCGATATGGCGTTGACTGCTGCTTCGAAGAAATTTGTGGCTTCGCGGCTTACGCCGCTCCTACAAAAGGCGCGCGGCCTGACGTTTACAGAATCCGGTAAACCCGCGCCTTCGGCAGGTCTTCGTCCACCTGCAGGAACCAGCGCCCGGCGATGCCCGGTATCACTGCGATCTCTGGTGACTGCAAGGTAGTACGCAGGCGCATCTGGCCTTTAAGCACCTTCCATTGCTGGCCGTTGGCCAGCACGAACACCGTGCCCGGCTCCCAGCCTTCCACCGCTCCCTGCACGCGGCTTTGCACAGGCCCTTCTTCCAGACCGATCTGCATTGGTGCAGGTACGGGCTGCTGTGGGTTTACTGCGACCACCGGGGTGGTTTCGCTGAGCATGCGGTTGAGCAGTTGCAGCTGCTGCGCGCTCAGACCGACCTGCTGAAGCTGTTCGGCGCTCAGTCGCTGCTCCAGCGGCAGGTAGCCGCGCTGCTGGCTCCAGGCCAGCGGGGTTGTCGACAACAGCATTGCGGCGAGCAGCAGGCGGGTTTTCATTCTCAAGGTCCTTCCGGCCGGTGCCGGTTGAGGCGCACTTTGCTGCAGTTTGGTTGCAGTGGTGTTACAGGCTTGCTTGTGGGTTTGCTTGCCAGGAGCTTCCCCTCACCCCAACCCCTCTCCCGTAAACGGGAGAGGGGCTAGTGCACTACGAGTGCAAGCAATGCGAGCCCCTCTCCCGCCTGCGGGAGAGGGGTTGGGGTGAGGGCAAGCTCTTCGCTAAAAACCTAAACGACAGGCAAAAGAAAAGGCCCGGCATAAGCCGGGCCCTCCTTCGCTACATGACGCCAAAGCGTCAGTGCGTCAGTGCGTCTTACCAGCTGAAGCGCGGACCCACGGTCCACTGCTTGTCGCCGTCACCGGTCATCTTGATGTCGCCATTGATGCCCCAGTTCTGGTTCAACTTCACCTGGCCACCAAGGCGGCCGTAGAAGTTGCCGTCCGGGTTGACGCCGTGCTTCTTGCTGAAGTCTTCGTAGCCAGCCATGGCATACACCTCGGCGTGCTTGCCGAATGCGGTGCGGATGCCGGCTTCAGCGCTGTAGCCTTCGAAGTCCAGATCAATGTGCTTCGGGTCGAACTTTTCGTAAGCCACGCGAGCAACGAAATCGGTGGTCGGCGCGATTTCCTTGTTGAAGCCAGCGCCAACGCGCCACTGGTCGATATCAAGGTTGGTGCGCGAGATTTCCTGACGGGTGTATTCGCCGAAAGCGTGGAAGTTCGGCAGGAACGCATAGGAACCCTTCACGCCCCAGCCTTCAGCCTTGCCGTCGGCCGAGGTCTTGGCGTAGTCGGCTTCCGCATAGTTGTAGGACAGGCCGTCAGCAGCCGAAGCGGCGAACGGGAGGGCGGCAACCAGCGCCAGGGCAATCAACGAAGTCTTCATGGGGGTACTACCTCTGCATTACTGAGCTTGATGGCACGACAGCAAACAGCTGTCTGCGTCCGGATGTAAGTTTTCCGTTAGACGCCCCAACAAACCCTGAAACCAGCCGCGCAATAAAACAGCGATTTTAGGCTTTTATTCAGCCTGTTTCTGGCACGCGCGCAGCGCGCGCACCTCGCATCTTGTTCATTTATGCAAATTCACGCTGCAATCAGCGCGCGCGTTTTCCTGCGCTGATGCCGCCAAATGTGGTCGGCAATGCTTCGCCGTGCAGCGGTACGCCGGTCTCGATATCACGCAGGATCGGGCAATCCGGGCGGTCATCGCCGGCACAGCAGTTGGCCAGCGCCTGCACGGTCTGCACCATGCCCTGCAGCTCGGTGATGCGCTGCTGCAGTATCTGCACGTGCTCCAACGCCATGCGCTTGACGTCGCCGCTGTGGCGCGAACGGTCGCGCCACAGCTCCAGCAGTTCACCGATACGCTCCACGCTGAAGCCCATGTCACGCGAGCGCTTGATGAAACCCAGCGTGTGGATGTCGCGCGGTGCATACAGGCGGTAACCGGCATCGGTGCGCGCCACCGGCCCGATCAGGCCGATGTCCTCGTAGTAGCGGATCATCTTGGCCGAGATACCCGAGGCCTTGGCGGCCTGGCCGATATTCATGCCTTCGTCCATCGTCATCACTCCTCAGGCTTCGATCTGCGGGGCGCGGAAGCGCTTCAGGCGCAGCGCATTGCCCAGTACGAACACCGACGACAAGGCCATCGCACCGGCCGCGAACACCGGCGACAGCAGGATGCCCCAGACCGGATACAACACACCGGCAGCGACCGGAATCAAGGCAGCGTTGTAGACGAAGGCCCAGAACAGGTTCTGGCGGATATTGCCCATCGTCGCCTTGCTCAGCGCGATGGCATTGGGCACACCTTGCAGGCTGCCGGACATCAGGACCACGTCGGCCGCTTCAATCGCCACGTCGGTGCCGGTGCCAATCGCCAAGCCGACATCGGCTTCGGCCAAGGCTGGGGCGTCGTTGATGCCGTCGCCGACGTAGGCCAGACGACCGTGCTCGGCCTTGAGCCGACGTACCGCGTCAACTTTTCCTTCCGGCAACACTTCGGCAACCACTTCGTCGATGCCGAGTTGGCGCGCGATGGCTTCAGCGGTGCGACGGTTGTCGCCGGTGATCATCGCTACCTTCAGGCCCAAGGCATGCAGGCTGGCGATGGCGGCGCGGGTATCGGACTTGATCGGGTCGGAGACCGCGATGATCGCCGCCAGGCGGCCATCCAGCGCCGCGTACAGCGGGCTCTTGCCTTCTTCGCCCAGACGCTGTGCCTCGGCAGCGAATGCCGCCACATCCAGGCCGAGCTTCTGCATGAAACGATCAGCGCCCACTTCCACGCGCACGCCGTCCACAGTCGCACGCACACCGTAGCCAGTCACCGATTCGAAGGAATCCACGGCCGGCAATTGCAGATTCTCCTGCTGTGCGGCAGTGACGATGGCGCGGGCAATCGGATGCTCGGAGCGGTCTTCCACCGCCGCCACGCGTGCCAGCACTTCGCTGCGCTGGAAGCCTTCAGCCAGTTGCAGATCGGTCAACAGCGGACGGCCTTCGGTCAGCGTGCCGGTCTTGTCCACCGCAACTACCTGCGCTTCCTTCAGCAGCTGCAGCGCCTCGCCCTTGCGGAACAGCACGCCCAGCTCGGCACCACGGCCGGTACCGACCATGATCGACGTCGGCGTCGCCAGGCCCATCGCACACGGGCAGGCAATGATCAGCACCGCCACCGCGTTGACCAGGCCGAAGGTCAGCGCCGGATCCGGGCCGAAGATCAGCCATACCGCGAAGGTCAGCAAGGCCAGGCCCATCACGATCGGCACGAATACCAAGGTGATGCGATCAACCAGCGCCTGGATTGGCAGCTTGGCGCTCTGCGCCTGTTCAACCAGGCGGATGATCTGCGCCAGCACCGTTGCGCCGCCGACGGCGGTGGCACGCACACCGAGTGCGCCGGTCTGGTTGACCGTGCCGCCAATGACATTGCTGCCCGGCGCCTTCTGCACCGGCACCGGCTCGCCGCTGATCATCGATTCATCGACATAGCTGTCACCGTCGACAACCTCACCATCCACCGCGATGCGCTCGCCCGGGCGGACTTCAATCACGTCCCCGCTGTTGATCTGCTCCAGCGGCAGCTCAACCACACTGCCATCGCGACGTACGCGCGCAGTCTTGGCCTGCAGCTTGAGCAGGCGTTTGATCGCCTCGGAAGTGCGGCCCTTGGCCTTGGCCTCCAACACGCGGCCGAGCAGGATCAAGCTGACGATGACCGCAGCGGCTTCGTAATAGACGTTGACCGTACCGGCCGGCAGCAGGCGCGGCAGGAAGGTCGCCACCAGCGAGTAACCATAGGCAGCCAACGTGCCTACCGCGACCAGCGAATTCATGTCCGGTGCGGCGCGCAGCAGCGCCGGGATGCCCTTCTGGTAGAAACGGCGGCCCGGGAACACCAGCACCAGCGTGGCCAGCACGAACTGCAGCAGCCAGCTGTTCTGGGTGCCCAGCGTACCGGCGATGAAGTGATGGAAGGCCGGGATCAGGTGCCCGCCCATTTCCAGCAGGAACACCGGCAGGCTCAACGCTGCGGCTATCCACAGATCACGGGTGAGCACGCGCAGGTCGTCGGCATGGCGTTGCGCCTGCTGATCCTCATTGCTGCCGGCGCTGCCGATCACACTGGCCGTATAACCGGCCTTTTCGATCGCCGCCAACAACGCGGCCGGATCGGCTGTGCCCTGCACGCTGGCGCGCTCGGTGGCCAGGTTGACGCTGGCCGACTGCACGCCCGGCACCGCCTTCAGCGCGCGCTCGACGCGGCCTACGCAGGAAGCGCAGGTCATGCCTTCGATCAGCAATTCCTGCGCGGCGGGGGCGGTCACCTCGTAGCCGGCCTTGTGTATCGCCTGCACCAGCGCCTCGCGCGGCACGCTGCCGTCGGTCTGCACGCTGGCGCGTTCAGTGGCCAGATTGACGCTGGCCTCGCTGACCCCGGGGATGGCCTTCAGCGCACGCTCGACCCGGCCCACGCAGGAGGCGCAGGTCATGCCTTCGATCATCAGATCTTCGGTGGTGGGACCGGCGCTCTGCTTGCCCGGACTGGCGATGCTGCTCATCGGCACGTCTCCATTTCTATTGTTGGAGGCACCTTAAAGCTTCCAACGATGGGAGGGTCAAGCGTTCTTTATCGCTTGACCTTGCCATGATGGCAAGCTGCAAGCTCACCGCACCCCAACGGAGAAACCCCATGAAATTGCATATCGAAGGCATGACCTGCGGCGGCTGCGCACGCAGCGTGACGGCCGCCATCAAGGATGTGGACCCGGCCGCCACGGTCGACATCGACCTGCCCGGCAGGAACGTGAAGATCGAATCCAGCCAGCCGGTGGAAAGCTTCACCAAGGTGCTGGAAGAAGCGGGCTTCCCGGCGCAGTAAGTACCACGTTCATGATTTGTGGTTTGTGGGAGCGGCGTAAGCCGCGAAGCTGATGGACTTCCGGCGCATGGAATCGCCGGATCGCCATGGAACATCGGCTTCGCGGTTTACACCGCTCCCACAAAACCATCAGCCCCAGTCATCTCAGCGCGCGCGTTTCCATACTTCGCGCTCAACCCGGCGCTCGCCGTCCCAGCGCTCCAGCGTCCACACATCGCCTTCCAGGGTGTAGCGGAAGCTGTAGCTGCCGCCGTTCTCCAGCGGGTACGACGCCATCAACGGCGTTTCCACATACTGCCCGTCCGCGCTGCGATACGTGCCAGAGCCGCCGGCCCAGAACTTGCCATCGCTGGTGGTGGTGAAGGCGAAACGGCCATCGGCCAATATCTTGGTGCCGGCCAGCTTCTGGCTGGCGTAATCCACGACCTTTCCTTCCGGATTGATGAACTCCCCCGATTGCAGTTGCCAGGCGCCTTGCAAGCCCTCGGTGCCGTGCGCGTTGGCAGCACCCAGCAACAACACAGCGGTGGCGAAAGAACGCAGCAGCATCGGCAAGTCCTGATCGGGATGGGCCCGCATTGTGCGCATCGCCGCTGCCCGAGCGCCAATACCGGTTCATTGGCAACCTTTGGCAGAGCGCTATCATTGCCGGCATTACAGGAATCAACGGCGGCCACAACGTGCAGACCCTACTCACCCCGGTATCGATTGGCGAACTGATCGACAAGATCACCATCCTCGAAATCAAGGCCGAGCGCATCACCGATACCGCCAAGCTGGCCAACGTGCGCACCGAGCTGCAGGGCCTGTGGCCGCTGTGGCTGTCGCAGCAGGAAGCGCGCCCGTCGCTGAGCGCGCTCAAGGACCAGCTCAAGGCCATCAACGAGCGCATGTGGGAAATCCAGGACCGCCTGCGCGAGAAAGAAGCCGCACAGGATTTCGGCGCGGAATTCATCACCTTGGCGCGCGGCGTGTACGGCACCAATGGCGAGCGCATCGTGGTCAAGAACGAGATCAACCGCGTGGCCGGTTCGGCACTGGTTGAAGAAAAGCAGTACCAAGGCGAGTAAGCCACCAAGCCCCCTCCCTTTCGCATAGCGAAGGGGAGGGTTGGGGAGCTGTGCTCTTAGCGGCAACCTCAAAGCTTCAAGCAAAAGCCACCCCCCTCCCAACCTCCCCCTTGGCTACGCCAAAGGGGAGGAGCAGAGCCAGCCTCCCACGGCTTAGCGCAAAACACTCAGAACGCTATCTGCGCCCACAAGCCGGCTTCATGGCTTTCCAGCGACTTCTTCGCCGTTTCCTGCCTCAGCTGCTTAGCCACCGCCGCCAATCGCAGGTATTTGTTCGGCTTCCACTCCACGCCGACCAGGTGATAACGCTCGCGGGTGCGCGGATCGATGTCCAGGCTCATCCGGGTTTCTTCGTGCCGGGTGAGCAGCGCGTACTGCGGGCTCAGCTGGTAGCTGCCCCACACCGACCAACCACGCTGGTCATCGCTGCCCGGCTTGACCACCCGGGTCCAGTCCTCCGCTCGGAAGTATTGCGCGCCGATCCGGCCACGCTCGCCCACCCAGCTGGCCATCGCATTCCAGCGCTGCGCGGTGTGCTGCCGCGGCATGTCGCCTGCATCCAGCGCGCGGGTGCCACGGTAGCCGCCTAGGGCCAGCTCAACGCCCTTGGCCGGCGCCCAACCTACCCGCGCCTCCACGTCCGGGCGATTGCCCAGGCGCGGCTTCTGGTAACCGCCACCGGTAACCACCGAGGCGGCATAGGTGAAGTCACCATGGGTGTACTGGCCATGCACGCCGTAGTCGGCCGCATTGCCCATCTTGCTGCGGGTGATCAAGGCACCATCGACATAGCGGTAACCATCACGCGCCGACTCCTGCTGGATCCACGGCAGCGGCGCATTGCCCAGCCGCAGCCAGTTGCCCTTGCCGAAGCTGCGCTGCAGGTAGGCATGGCGCAACCACACATCGGTCGGATCGCTGTTACGCAGCCACTGCACATCAGTGGTGACCTGCGCCGTCCAATGCTGATTAAAACGATGATCGACGGTGATGAAGGTGCGCTTCAGATCCAGCGCCAGGCCTTCATCGTCAGTGACCACGCCATCACGATCCAGCTGGCTGGCGTTGATGAATATCTGCGCCGACACCTTGGTGGCCGGCGCGGCGTCCTGTGCCCAGGCCACGGCCGGCAGGCACAGCGCAGCCAGCGCGGCGGCCAGTGCATTACGGGAAACAAACTGCATCACTACTCTCCTGGTGCCAGCCAACGCTGGCGGTATGCGATCTTTCGGGTATGTCATTGGCCTGCGGCGTTCCTGCGTGGCTGGCGGGGAAGCAGACGACCTCGCCTGACGCAGCCGGTTCGCCCAACACCTCTGCGCTCACGGCGGCTGCTGACGCACGACCGATGGCGCGATCTGATCAACGAAGGATGCCTTCCGCTGCGCGCGGCAGCGTGCCGACGCTGCCATTGAACGAGCCGTCTCCCCATAACGGCAGCGATGGGCATTCATTGAACCCTCTATTGCCGCCCTACCTGCTTCAGCCACAACGGCCCACGAGGCATAGCGACGCCTGCCTCTTCGGCTGGCAACGCTATCCAGCGTAGTCCGCAACACCATTCTGCCAAGCCCGTTCATGTTCCCTGCCTTACCCGAAGCAAGGCCATTGTCGACAAGCCGACGCCAGCCGACCCTGATCAATATCAATGCCGTGGGCGGTCCGTCGCCGATCCGTTGTGCGCCAGGCCACAGAACCACGCTTCGGCTGCATGCCGGTTCGGCACGCAACGGAGTTTTTGCAAGGCCGAAACATTGCCCGGCGCACAATCGATGTTGCCCATTACCGCCGTTTCACCGAAGGCGGCCCCACGCCGCCCACCCTGCGAGGCCCAGCATGTCTTACGTAGATGGTTTCCTGGCCGCCGTGCCACTGGCCAACAAAGCCCGGTTCATCGAACACGCGCATATCGCCGATGCCCTGTTCATCGAGTTCGGTGCCTTGCGGGTGACCGAATGCTGGTCCGACGATGTGCCACACGGAACGCTGACCGACTTCTACCGCGCCGTGCAGGCCAAGGACGATGAAGCGGTGGTGTTCTCGTGGATAGAGTGGCCGGACAAGGCCACCCGCGACATCGGCATGCGCAAGATGATGGAAGACCCGCGCATGGACCCGGCCACCAATCCGATGCCATTCGACGGCAAGCGACTGGTCTATGGCGGCTTCATGCCGGTGCTGCATCTGGGCGACTAGGTGACCAGTGCAGCTGGTTGGACACATGAGACTTGCCGCAATGGTCGAGCGTGATCGCGGCTCGTTTGTGGGAGCGGCGTAAGCCGCGAAGCTGACACCGCGGAAGCAACCAGCATCCATGCCAACTGATGATCTACCGGCTTCGCGGGTGAAGCAGCTCCCACAAAAACAGCAGCCCGGGCCATGTGGCCGACGACAGCTACGGCCCCGCCGTTACTGCGCCATCCCCAGCACGTACATCAGCACCAGCAACGCGAGCACACCAGCCAGTACCGCGAAGAAAATCTTCCACGCACTGTAAGGACGCTCACCGGCCAGCTGGCCCGTATAGCCATTGGCCAGCACCTGGAAGCTGCGCGAACCATAGGTGTAGCTGACCAGCCACACCGGTACCAGGATGTGCTTGAAGGTGCGCTTGCTGTACGTGGCCTGCACCTGCAGGTTGCGCTGGGTGTCACCGGGCACCTGCTCGGAACACAGGTAGCGGGTCTGCTCCTGCATCTGCGCCTCACCCTTCTGCGCGGCCTGGCGCAGATCCACCTGGTAACGCTCCACCGTCCAGCCGCGCACGAACTCGGGCGTGTACGGCTTCAGATCAGTGGTGGTCGGGAACTGGCCGATCTTGGCCAGCAGTTCCGGGTGCACACCAACCGTGCCCGGCACCAGTTCATCGTCAAAGAAGTGCTGCAGCGAACCGGAAGCCGGTTCCCAGCGTACGCGCTGTTCCTGCCGGGTCTGCGTATTGCCCTTGGAATCGCGGTAGCTGACGGTGACGTAGTAGTAGTGACCGGCCTCGGCCGTCCAACGCGCGGCAACCTGCGCGTCGAACGTCCAGTACGGCAGGTACATGCCCTTGAGCGTATCGGTCAACGCTGCGCGCTTGAGCTTGCTCGGCGCAAACCAGCGCGTGCCATACCACTTGCGGATGATGTCGCGGACCTGGCCGTCGCTGATCTTGAACGGCAGCACGCTCTGCGGGGTGATCGCATCGCCCAGCGACTCGTGGTCGATGATCGATGGCGAACCGCAGAACTCACAGCGATCGGCAACCTTGCCATCGACGAACACCGAGATCGCGTGGCAGCTCTGGCATTGCACCTCGCGCGGCTGCGCACCGTAGCCACGTTGCTCGGCCGGGGTGGCAGCCATGCTCTGCAGCATGCCGACCACGCCGCCCTGCGGCTTCGGTGGCAACGGCGGCGGCAGCGCCGCCTCGTCCTGCAGCCGCTTCAGTGCGGCCAGCAGATCCTGCTCGACCACGCCGGCACTGCCATCGCCCACGCCTTCGGCTGCCTCCGACAGCGGCACGATGGTGCCGCAGTAGGGACAGGCCAAGGCTTGCTTGGTGGCATTCCATTGCAGATCCCCGCCACATTCCGGGCAGGGATGTTTGCCAACTGTCGCGTTGTTCATCAGCCGCGCAGGAACTCTTCCAGTGCCGAGCGGGCAATGCGCGTGGCATTGCCGATCTTGCGTGCCTTCAAGTCACCCGCGGCAATCGAGGCCATCACGTCCTCGACCGATACCGACAAGGCCTGCGCGGCCTGCTCGGGGGTGAGCACATCCAGCGCGACAGCATCACCAGCAGCAGGCAACGGCGGTGGCACCGCCGCGCCGGGCACCACCGGTGCACCGGTCTGCATGTTGCGCATCATTTCCTGCGCCATGCCAAAGCCCATCGCCATCTGTGCCGGCACCGCAGCGGCGGCGGCACCTTCACCGCCCTCGCCCATGCCGTGGCCCATCTGGTACTTCACGTAGTCGTTGAGGTTGCCGATCACGCCCATGCTGGAGCGCTTGTCGATGGCCTGCTCCACTTCCGGCGGCACCGACACGTTTTCCAGGATGAAGCTGGTGATCTCGATGCCGTACTTGTCGGTCATCGCCGGGTTGATGATCGGCAGCAAGGCCTCGCCCAGCTCGGAGTAGCGCGAGGCCACATCCAGCGCCGGCACGCCGGCCTTTGCCAAGGCCTCGGTGAACACGCTGACGATGCGCGAACGCATGGTGTCGGCAAACTCATCAAGGCGGAAATTCTGGTCGGTACCGGCCACTTCCTTGAGGAACTTCGGCGGGTCGACGATGCGGAAATCGTAGGTGCCGAATGCGCGCAGGCGGACCACGCCGAAATCGGCATCACGCATCATCACCGGATTGGACGTGCCCCACTTGTTGCCGGTGAACAGCCGCGTGTTGAGGTAGTAGACGTCGCACTTGAACGGCGATTCAAAGCCGTACTTCCAACCCAGGATGGTGGACAGCACCGGGATGTTCTGGGTGCTCAGCGTGTGCTTGCCCGGGCCGAACAGATCGGCGTACTGGCCGGCAGCGACGAACTGCACCATCTGCGACTCGCGCACGATCAGCTGCGCGCCGTTCTTGATCTGGCGGTCATCGTCCGGCCAGCGGTAAGACAGCGTGTCACGCGAGTCATCGGTCCACTCGATGATCTCGATCAGTTCCTTCTTGATGAAATCCAGAATGCTCATGCTCAGTCCCCAGTCGACAAGGCTCCGATTCTACGGCGGGAATGTTAAGAACGCGCGTGACGCCATGCAGACATGCCGTGGCGCAGCATGGCCGCATCTTCTGTACCTGCGGGGACGCCATGCGTGTTCTGACCCTGTTGTTGACGAGCCTGTTCGGGCTGGCCTTGGCGGTGGGCGGCGCATGGCTGCTGGCCCTGCAGGGCAGCCCGTTCTACCTGCTCAGCGGCCTGCTGCTATTGGCCGTGGCCTGGGGCCTGTGGCGACACCGGCGCTGGCCGACCTGGCTGTACGCCGGCTGGTTGCTGGTGCTGCTGGGCTGGTCGCTGTGGGAGGCCGGCCTGTACTGGTGGCCGCTGGCCACCCGCCTGGGCGTACCGGCCCTGCTTGGCCTGCTGATGGCCTTGCCGGCCTCGCGCCGTTCCAGCCCGCACGGCTACACCGGTCCGGCCGGCTGGCCGGTGCTGCTGGCCTCGCTGGGGGTGGCGGCGGTTGCCTTCGCCGGCATCCCGCGCCATCTGCATGAGATCGATGGTCGTCTTCCGATGGACATCGTCAACGCCACCCCGGCCTTGGGCGACAGCGCGCAGCCGGACGGCGAATGGCAGGCATACGGCCGCAGTGGCTACGGCCAACGCTACTCGCCGCTGGCGCAGATCACCCCGGCCAATGTCGGCCAGCTGCAGCTGGCCTGGCAGATGCAGACCGGCGACGTGCGCCTGCCGCAGGACGTGGGCGAGACCACCTACGAAGTCACCCCGCTGAAGATCGGCAACACCCTGTATCTGTGCACGCCACACAGCTTGGCGTTCGCGCTGGATGCCGACAACGGCAAGGTGCTGTGGAAGTTTGATCCGGGTGCCGGCATGGAACCGCAGCGCCAGCACCAGACCTGCCGCGGGCTGTCGTATTACACCGAAGCCACCAATACCCCAGCCGTAGCAGCGACAGACACGCCAACAACGGCGCACACCTGCAGCAACCGCGTATTCCTGCCCAGCGCCGATGCCAAGCTGCACGCACTGGACGCGCAGACTGGCGAGCACTGCAGCGACTTCGGCAACAACGGTGTGCTCGACCTGCTGCACAACATGCCGTTCAAACAGGCCGGTTACTACTACTCCACCTCGCCGCCGCTGATTGCCGGCGGCAAGGTCATCGTTGCCGGTGCGGTCAACGATGACTATGCGATCAACTCGCCGTCCGGGGTGATCCGCGCCTACGACGTGCACAGCGGCCAACTGCTGTGGAACTGGGATTCGGGCAATCCGACACAGACTGCGCCACTGGACCCCAGCAATCCCAACCAGGTCTACACGCCCAGTTCGCCCAACAGCTGGTCGGTAGCCAGCGCCGACGAAGCACAGGGTCTGGCCTACTTCCCGATGGGCAACCGCACCCCGGACCAGCTCGGCATGTACCGCAGCCCCGCAGAGGAAACCTACGCCTCATCGGTAGTTGCCCTGGATATTGCCAGTGGCCAGGTGCGCTGGGTGCAGCAGTTCGTGCACCACGACCTGTGGGACATGGATACCCCGGCACAACCGGTACTGCTGGATCTGGACCTGCCGCAAGGCCGCGTACCAGCACTGGTGCAACCGACCAAACAGGGCGACGTATACGTATTGGATCGCCGTGACGGCAAACCGCTGCTGCCCATCGGCCAACGCACCGCTCCGCAGTACGTGGACATTCCCGGCCAATTTGCCGCTCCCACGCAACCCACGTCCGCGTTGAGCTTCGAGCCCAAACCACTACGCGAAGCCGATATGTGGGGCGCCAGCCTGATCGATCAGATGCTGTGCCGCATCCAGTTCCGGCAGCTGCGTTACGAAGGCCGCTACACGCCGCCAACGCTGCAGGGCAGCCTGATCTATCCCGGCAACTTCGGCACCTTCAACTGGGGCAGCGTTGCGGTGGACCCGCAGCGGCAGGTGATGTTCGGCATGCCGACCTATCTGGCCTTCGTCTCCAAGCTGGTGCCCAAGCATGAGACCAGCGGCCGTGAAATGAACAAGGGCGAGCATGGTTTGAACGAAAACAAAGGCGCTGATTACGCGGTGGAAATGACCCCCTTCATGTCACCAATCGGTGTTCCCTGCCAGGTACCGCCGTGGGGCACCGTTGCCGCCGCCGACCTGCGCACCGGCAAGATCGCCTACCAACACCGCAACGGCACCATCCGCGATCTGTCACCCGTGCCACTGCCGATCCGCATCGGCGTGCCCGGCATTGGCGGACCGATGTTGACCGCGACCGGCGTGGCCTTCATGAGCGCGGCCACCGACGACAACTTCCGCGCCTACGACCTGGCCAGCGGCAAAGTGTTGTGGGATGTGCGTATTCCGGCCGGTGGCCAGGCCACGCCGATGACCTACCTCAACAGCCAGGGCGAGCAGATGGTGTTGCTGGTGGCCGGCGGGCATGGCTCTACCGGGACCAAGGCGGGCGACTATGTGCTGGCTTACAAGTTGAAGAGGTAGCCAGCTGGGCGGCTGAAGCAGGAGCAGGAGCACCCCTCCCCAACCCTCCCCTTGGCTTCGGCAAAGGGAGGGAGCGCAGGCAACAGCCGCGGTGCTGCACGGTCAACTCCCTCCCTTGCGCAGCGCGCAGGGGAGGGTTGGGGAGGGGTGCCTTTCGCAAGGAATCCAGTCAGCCCAGATCAATCAACAACACATTGCATCTGGCTAGCAGCGTCGTATCCAATCACAGACACCGCCGCAATCGCCGCCTCAAAGCTCCAGCGCAGCGACCAGTTTCTGCAAGTTCCGCCGGTTCTTGCCCCAGTCCAGGCATTGGGTGGGCCATACACACCTACTTCGCAGCACGGTGCGCGCGCCATCGCAGGTCACCTCGACCCTTTCGCCGAATGACCAGATGTTGAACGGAACCGCGCCGCGCATGCCAGTCGGCGTTTGCTGGATGCTGTTCCAGCCGCTGCGACGCATTGCAGCCTCGATGCTCTCCACCGTGTGGGCCCGCTCAAGCACCATCTCGTGGAACGCGGGAAAAGCAAATGTCATGTCAGGCTCCTTCCTGTCTTGAAGCCCCATGATAGATGCAATGTGCGCAGGAATGATCCCAAAAACGGTCAGCGAGGAGCACACCGACGGCATGTTCCGCAGCTCCGTCGATCAACGCGACCAGCCACCACGGCCGGACACAATGATCCACTGTTTCACCCCAGATCAATCCTCGGCACGTCATACCAGACCGCATCCGGGAACCGCTCCAACACCCAGTCGCGAATGAAGCTGCGACTATCCGCTGCAATCACTTCATCACTGCTGTCGTCGCGACTATTCCAAGCCACACCGTGCAAGCTAATCCCACGCGCGGCAATCGCCTCCAACGACAACAAGGTGTGATTGATCGAACCCAAGCGCCCGGAGGTCACCAGCAACACCGGCCAACCTTTCTGCGCGACGTAATCAATCGTCAGCAGCTGCTCGGTCAGCGGCACCATCAAACCACCGGCACCTTCGATCAGCACAGTCTCGTAGCGTTCGCACAGGCGCGCCGTCGCTGACTCGATGGCGGCCAGATCCAACGTCCTCTGCTCCAAACGCGCAGCCAGATGCGGCGATGCCGGATAGGCGAACAACGCCGGCATCGTGGTGCCGTCGCGGTCCTCATCAAACAAGCCGGTGCCCATGATGCGCCGGTGCAGCAGGATGTCATCGGACGCACCCTCGCAACCGGTCTGCACCAGTTTCTGGGTGATGACATTCTCACCCTGCGCCGCCCACTGCTGCGCCAGCCAACCGGTGACAACCGTCTTGCCGATCTCGGTATCGATGCCACTGACAAATACGATCTTGCCGCTCATGCGCGCATATCCTCTTCCTGCAGGCTGGCCACCAGCGCGACCATGCCATCGCACAACTGCTGCAGCTGTGCATCGTCGACTACAAACGGTGGCATCACATACACCAAGCGACCAAACGGCCGGATCCAGATGCCGTGGCCCAGCATCCGCTGCTGGATGCGTTCCAGGCGCAGCGATGCCTTCAACTCGATCACACCGATTGCCCCAAGCACACGCACATCAGCCACCTGCGGCAAGGTGCGCGCAGGTGCCAGGCTCTGCTCGAGTCGACGCTCGATCGCTGCCACCCTGCCCTGCCAATCCTGAGACAACAGCAGCTGCACCGAGGCCAGCGCCACCGCGCAGGCCAGCGGATTGGCCATGAAGGTCGGACCGTGCATGAACACGCCCGGCTCGGCACTGGCGATCACATCGGCTAGCTCACGCGTGCACAGCGTGGCCGCCAAGGTCATGTAACCGCCGGTCAATGCCTTGCCGATGCACAGGATGTCGGGACTGATGCCGGCATGCTCGCAGGCAAACAATCGCCCGCTGCGGCCAAAGCCGGTGGCGATCTCATCGCAGATCAGTAGTACATCGTGCTCACGACACAAGCGTGCAAGCTCGCGCAGGTACTGCGGATGGTAGAAGCGCATGCCACCCGCGCCCTGCACCACCGGCTCGATGATGAAGGCGGCCAGCTCATCGGCGCTTTCAGCAAAGAGCTGCACAAGCGGCGCGATATCGGCGGGGTTCCACTGGTCGCCGAAGCGTGTCTGCGGCGCGGGTACGAAACGTCGTGTCGGCAGTGACGTACCGAACAAACCATGCATGCCGGTGACCGGATCGCATACCGACATCGCGTTCCAGGTATCACCGTGATAGCCCGAACGCGTTGTGCCGATATTGCACTTGCCCGGCTTGCCGCGCGCCACCTGGTACTGGATCGCCATCTTCAGCGCTACTTCCACCGACACCGAACCGGAGTCTGCATAGAAGATCGCATCCAGCCCCTCGGGCACGATCTGCAGCAGCTGCTTGCCCAGCGCGATGGCGGGCTCGTGGGTGAGTCCGCCGAACATCACGTGCGACATGCGGCCCAGCTGGTCAACCACCGCCTGGTTCAGCTGCGGATGGTTGTAACCATGGATGGCACACCACCACGAGGCCATGCCGTCGATCAGCTGGGTGCCATCTTCCAGCTGCAGCAGCACGCCATCGGCGCGGGCCACCTTGAGCACCGGCACCGGGCTGCCGAGGGCGCTATAGGGGTGCCACAGGTGTTCACGGTCGAATTGATCAATCAGCATCGTTCAGTACAGCTCTCGCCGCGGGAAGGCGGCTTGCAGGGGGCGTACCTTACCGCTTGCGCGGCTGCCCTGCATGCATCAGCGGCAGCGGGTCGAAGGGGCCGTCACCGCCATAGATGCCATAGTGCAGATGTGGCGGCGTACCGCGCGCATTGCCGCTGTCACCCACGAAGCCCAGCACATCGCCGGCCTGCACGATGCGCCCGTAGGCCAATCCCGGCACCCAGTCCTGCAGATGCGCATAGTAGTGCCGCTGCCCGGCCGGCCCGATCACCCACACCTGGCGCCCGCCCAGGCCGCTGTCGCGCACCGCAGCCACCACGCCCTGGGTGGCAGCGACAACCGGCGTACCGCGTTTGGCGAAGATATCCACACCGTGGTGTTTGCGGTCGCGTCCGCGTGGCGCCCCAAAGGTATCGGCGATCTGCCGCGGCTTGATGCCCTGCACCGGCACGACTATCGCGCTTGGCGCCGGCTGGCGTGAAAGCTTCCAGCCTTCGCGGGCGACCACAGTGAAGGGTTGCTGCCAAAGCCAGCTACCGGCCAACGCCAGCACGACCAACAGCAGGACGATGCGCACTGTACGCGGCCAATGTGTTTGTTTGGAAGAAGTCAAAGTTCGCCTTGGCAGTGTGTGCTGGATGGCGAAAGCTAACAGCTGCTGGCGAAGGAATTCCAGAACTTTTTTATTGCCAGAAGCCGGCATTCAACACTTCAAATTGGCTTCACATTGGGCGCATATCTGGCACACGCGTCGCACCTAGAATTCGCCGCCAACGCCCCACCAAGCATGCATGCCCGAAATGGAAATTCTCTACTTCATGGCCAAGACGCCAGCACTACCAACGGCGATGTATCTGCTGATCGTGGTTGCGGCATGGCGCTTCAATCGCCTGCTGTTCGATGCGCTTTCCATTTTTGGCTTCATTTGTTTGCTGATGGCGTTCCTGGCCAGCAGCGGCGAAGCTGCCGTGGTCATCGCGCTTATCGCCTGCGTCCATCTCACGTTGACCTTCGTCGGCAGCAGGAAGCAAGGCCGAAGCGGCGTAACCAGCGAAGTGCACGCACCAACGGACAGCCGTTGACGTAACGACGTCAGTAAGCACATGTAGGAGCGACGTAAGTCGCGAAGCTCATAGATCATCAGATTGCAGTTGGCATGGCTGCCAATTGCCGCCAGCCTCGCGGCTGACGCCGCTCCCACAAGGGCAACCTGCCTTTTTGTGGGAGCGACGTAAGTCGCGTAGCTCACACATCATCAGATCGCAGCGCAACTGGCTGCCAGCAGTTCCCGGCTTCGCGGCTTACGCCGCTCCTACAAAAGCGGCGCGCTCTCCCACAAAGCCGGGCACTGTCAGAACGATGCCTGCACAGCAGCTTCCCAGCGCGTGCCAGCGGCCTGATCGCCAAAAAGATCACGTGCGTGCTGGTCGGTGAAATGCCCACTCAGCCGCAGTTCGATCGGCGCGGCCACTGCCCAGACTGCGCTGACCTGCCCGTGCGCATAACCACCTCCCGCCGCATCTTGCAGCTGGTACCAACCAGCGGCTGCCTCAAGACGGAGCTGCGGAGACAGCGGTATCCGCGCGCCCAACTGGGTGTACAGACCATCCTGCTTGGTGCCCAGCGCCTCGGATGACCAACCCATGGACAGCCAGTAGTTATCCTTCCAGGTCAGCGTGGTGTTCAGCTCGGTCCAGTTCAGATCGACAGTCGTTGCCGGGTAGCGGTAATGCAGCAGGTTGGCATCCAATGCCCAGTCATCGGCCAGCTTCCCGTTCCAACCAACGACGAAATCCAGCTCGCTGCTGGCGTGTGTTTCCGGCGCGAACTCCACGCTGGATCCCCAGGCGGATGCGTAGAAACCACTATCGCCGGTAACGCGGAAGCCAGCCTGCACGGCGGCGTCACCCTGGCTCTGAGTGGAACCGCGCCAGACATAGTCGCTGGTCAAGGCGGCGCTGCCGCTGGTGTCGAGGGCCAGTGCATTCGCACTGGCGGAGAGCGCAATAAAGGCGGCGAAGTACAACGAAGAACGTGAGCGTCTCATGGATTTCCCGAATGCTGCCGCGCGAGCTGCGCAGCGATGCGGAATTGTTCACGTACCCGGAGTAAACCGACGATGGCGACGGGCTGGCCCCTGCATCAAATCTACGTAAAACCGTAGCTCTCAATCCTCGTCGCGGAACACCTGCCGCGTCGCTCCCGCCGGCATCGGCTCGGCAAACGCCGGTTTGATCTCCATCGGCAGCCAATCGCTCTCACAATGCTTGAACTGCCATTGGCTGGGTCTGAAGCGCGCCGTCGCGCCGTCCGGCTCGCCGACCAGGAACTCGGCCTGGATGTCATAGTCGATCAACGGCGCATTGAACCAGACGTTCTCACCGGCCTTGCAGTCAATGAAGGGGCGCGCTTGGTCGATGACCCAATCACCAGTGTCCGGGTCGGTGCGATATACCGGGCTGATGCGCTGATCGATGGCCAGCCGCATCCGCCCCGGCGCTATCTCCAATGCCTCGACCCAGAGTCCGGCCAACAGCACCGGAGCTTTGAACTGCAGGGCGTCCAAGCCACGCAGGCCCAATGCGCGTTGCGGATCGCCGTTGTCGAATGGGTCGTAGCGATTGACCAAGCTGCCCTTGGGGACAAGGAACTCGCCGTACTGGAAATCCCGTTCCAGCACGAACTGTGCGCGGCTCTGCCGCTGCCAGCTCTCGATGTCGAATTCCCGTTTGAACTGGGCCAGCTTGTAGCCGAGCAGGCCCACCCAGGCCGCGACCAGCACAACGAATCCGGTGCTTATCCGTACCTTCCAGCCGAAGAATACGCGCCAGCCGCCTTCGCCGTGCCTATGGAAGTACCAAGCCTGCACAAGCAGGCTTATCGCGACTGCGGCGCCTACCAACGGCAGCACAAACACCAGCAGCAGGAATGGCCACGAGATCACCGGTCCAAAGATCATCAGTACAAACATGGGAGGGAAGGCAATGCATCCTAACGCCACAGCACTCCATTGCCTGCAGCCAAGGCATAACGATCAAACAAATCCACATCAGCCAACGACCAATGAACTCATCTGGACTCATGCGGCAAGCGGGAAATCCGTCAAAATAGCGTCCCCGTAGCCCATCCAACGCCATGATGTCCAGCACCAAGCACCTGCAATCCCTGCGCAGCTGGTTGAGCATCGAGCGCAACCAGACCAGTCATGGCGAAAAGTGGATCTCGGCGCTGGGCGCGCTGATCGGCATCAGCGTGGTCTACCAGATCACCCATTGGTGCTTCCCCGGCGGCTTCAACCATACCGGTGGCGCGATCCTGCTGGCTTCGATGGGGGCCAGCGCCGTGCTGGTGTTTGCCGTGCCACATGGCGCCCTGTCGCAGCCGTGGGCTGTCATTGCCGGCCATCTGGTATCGGCCTTCATCGGCGTCAGCTGCCAACTGATGTTCCCCGAGCAGGCCTGGACTGGCGCGCTGGCGGTCGGCCTGGCGGTTGGCGCGATGCATTACCTGCGCTGCATCCACCCGCCGGGCGGCGCTACCGCGCTTGCGGCGGTGATTGGTGGCGGCGATGTACACGCGCTGGGCTACCACTACCTGCTCACGCCGGTGGCGATCAATGTCGCCGCCATCCTGCTGGCCGGGGTTGTGTTCAACGCCTGTTTCGCATGGCGTCGTTATCCGGTGCATCTGCACCGGCGCCGCCAGAAGACCGCAACCATGCCGTCCTCGCAACGCCATGTGGATCTGACCCAGGAAGACTTCCACGCCGCCATCGGCCAGCTCAACTCCTTCGTCGACATCACCGATGAGAACCTGACCGAGCTGTTGGAACTCGCCAAACAGCATGCCGAGCGCGACGCCTTGCACCCGGAGCTGATCGAGCCCGGTCGCTGCTACAGCAATGGTCGTCTGGGGCGCGCCTGGAGTGTGCGTCGGGTATCCGTAACGCCTCCCCTCTCCGGGCCCTCTGCTGATCGCTTGGTGTTTGCGGTGGTGGCAGGCGATGGTATTGGCGACATCGGCCACGCAACCGCTGCCGAGCTGCGGCAGTGGGCGCGCTTCGAGGTATCGCTGCGTGAAGGTGGACGCTGGGCCAAGCTCGGTAGCGCTTGACTCCGCCAGCCGGCTGACAACACACGTTGCCCGGATTCAGAGCGAGAGCAGTTCCAGTACGGCGCCGAACAGGCTGATCGGAACGCGACAGGCGAGCGACTCATGCACGCCGAACCAGTTGCAGGCCACCCAGCCGAAGGGCATCAATAGCAGGCCCAGGATCAGCGCATCGGTTATCCAGTTCCAGTGCCGTCGGCGCACCAGCTGCAACACCGCGTCCACCAAGAACCCCACCAGCATCAGCAATGCAACAGCGCCCAACAGCAAGGCGATGCCCAAGCCGGTATCACCGCTATGTTGCTGCGTGGACGCATACGCGACGGCCATGCGCGCGTACAGCAGCAGCGCAAGCAAGGGCGTGACGAAAGCAGCAATACGGATCACAACCGACCATGGATAACGCGAGTACCAAGCTCGGCGCAGGGATTCAATCACGATCAGGGGCCCCCAAGGGAAACAGATGGCGGTAGCCGCGCGCCTCATCCACCGCACGCGCGAACGACGGCCGCTGCAGCAGGCGCTGGCGGTAGTCCAGCAGCAGCGGGTAGTCATCGCTGATGCGGTGCGTCCAGTCGGCATAGAACAGCGAGGGCGCCGCCGCACAGTCGGCGAGCGTGAAGGTATCGCCGCAGGCCCATTGGCGACCCGGCAACTCGCCTTCCAACCAGCCATAGGCAAGTTCCAGCTTCTGCATGCTGAAGGCGCGTGCTTCGTCGCGCTTGCCATCATCGCCACTGAGCGCACCGCTCACTGCGTGCTGCACCGGGCTCATCACATGCAAGTCGAAGAAGCGATCACGGAAGCGCACATCCAGCGCCTGCATCGGATCCTCGGGCAGCAATCGCACCAGCCCGGCATGCTTCAGCTGCAGGTATTCGATGATGATGCTGGTTTCCACGACACTGCGCTCGCCGTCGAGCAGCAACGGGAACTTGCCCAGCGGCCAATGCTGCAGCCACTGGCCGATGTGCTCAGGCGTATCAGGGCCGAGCTCGCGGAGCTCGAAGGCGATGGCGTTCTCGTACAGCGCGATCAGCACCTTCTGCGTATACGAGGAAAACGGATGACCATAGAGCACCAACGACATGACGAAGTCTCCGTGATTGGAATCGCAGCGGGATCCCCCGCTGCCTGGACAGGCGCCTCACCGCATGCAGCCTGCAGCCTGCATTATCCGCTGGCTGCTGACCCAGCGCTCATCGCCTGCCCGCAATCACTGCCAGACGGCTGCCCGCTGAAGCGTTCGGCGATCCAGGCGATGGCACGATCCGCCGAGGCGATCGCCGTGGTTGCATGGCCAGTGTCTGGCAGGCGCAGGTAGTTCACGGCAGCTCCGCGCTTGCAGGTCTGCTCGAAGAAGTTCCAAGTGACCGGCGTCGCGATCAGGCCGTCTGCATCGGATTGCACCAGCAACAGCGGTGCAGAGCCGCCACCAAGCGCGGTGATCGAATTGCGTGCCATCAAACCATCCCAAGGTGCGCGACCGCTCAGATCCAGACTACCCAGGCGCGCTCGCAAGCGCAGCAGGCGCACCAGCGCCGCCGCCGAGAACGGATCGCCCTCGCAGCCGCTGGTGGCACGCTCGATCACGCCACGCGTTGTCTTGTTGGCGATAGTGGATAGATCAGCACCGTAGACCTTGGACCAACTCCTGGCGGTAAATGCGGTCAACAACCCGCGTACCGTCGCATCGGCGCGCTGCATATTGGCCGCCAGATCGGTGGGCGGCGACACCGCAACCACGCCCTGCAACTGCAGATCCGGCGCGTAGCTGCGCACACGTTGCGCGCTGAACAGCGCCGCATGGCCGCCCTGTGAATGCCCCCAGACCGCGAAGCTGCGACTGGCACCAGCGGCTGGCAGCGCCGTCGCGGCGCGCACCGAGTCCAGCACCGCTGCCGCGGCGGCGTCCCCCGCCAGATAGGCATGCGGACCGCGCGTACCGAGTCCCGGGTAGTCACTGGCGACCACCACCCAACCCCGGGCCAGCATGTCGGCCAGCCCCGGGATCTGGTCCAGGGTACGAATCGGCGTGCACGTCGAATCAATGCCCACGGTGCCGTGCGCCCATGCAACGATGTCGCGCCCTTGAACCGGGCTTGGCCCCTCAGGCGCAACCAGCACGCCGGTGGATTGGGTGGGATCGCCATCGACATCGGTGGTTTCGTAGCGGATGCGCCAGGCCTTGGCGCCAGCAGGTGCATCATCGGTAGCGACAGCCTCCAGCAGTCTGCCTGGCGCCGCCACCGCAGGTGTGGTGGCCAACAACAGCCACGCAGCCAACAACAGACAGCGCATCACGGCGATCTTCATGTTTGGCAGTCCCTGGCTCCCGGTTGCGCTGATGCTAGCTCAAAGCGGGGTTTGCTTTGCTGGCGCCAATCTCAAGTCGAAGATTGGGTATGGGGGCCTTCCCCGCTCTTGTGGGAGCGGCGTCAGCCGCGAAGTCGGCCCAATCCCCACTGACAGAATCTCTGCAATCCCTTGGTGTCGTTCGCTTTGGGCCTATCGGCTTCGCCGGGTGGGCCCCCGCCCCAAAAAACAACGGACCGCCGCCCAGGGGGTACAAATTTATCTGGGCGCGCCGAATCGGCCCCCCCCCCCGCCCGACCGCC